>CAZEKO010000401.1:0-2035 GCA_964512775.1 uncultured Bacteroides sp.
CTGCAAAAGCCTGACGTCTTGACCACATTTAGCCGGTTAGATTATAATTAACCAGTTAAGGGTGTTCAATTTGCTCCAGCCAAAAGTGGTCAAGGCCACTGGTTTTTCCACTTAATTACTAAACTGAACTATAAATTTTAATTATTATTTGAATTTCTGTTCTTCAAGTATTAACTTACATCAATATTTTGAATTAAGATAATTTGCACTATTGCTAAAAAAAAATATTTGATAATATTGCAGTATTATTAATTAGACATTGGAAAAATCAATATAATTACTTATAAAAAGGAGGCACCTATTATGAATTTAGTAATTGGAGCAACAGGCATGGTTGGCAGTGAGATTTGCCGGCTTCTTGTTGATACCGGTAAACCGGTTAGAGCAATGGTCAGAGAGACATCTGACCAGGCTAAAACTAATAAACTTAAAGAACTTGGTGTTCAGGTTGTACAAGGGAACTTACGAAATAGCGTAACCTTCAGTTCTGCATTACAGGGAGTTACAACGGTCATCACAACTATATCTTCCATGCCTTTCTCCTACGTGCCAGGTGAGAATGACATCAGGAATATTGATCTTGAAGGAATGGAAAATTTCATTGATGCCGCAAGGAAAGCCGGAGTACAACATTTTATTTATACCTCTTTTTCAGGGCAAATTGATCTTGATTTTCCTCTCAGAAATGCCAAACGTGCTGTTGAACAATATCTTCAAAAAAGTGGAATGGTATACACTATCCTGCGTCCAAGCTATTTCATGGAAGTCTGGTTAACTGCAGCGGTAGGTTTTGACACAGCTAATGGAAAAGTTCAGCTATATGGTGATGGTACAAAGCCCGTAAGTTATATTTCTTATCTGGATGTAGCAAAATTTGCTGTGGAAAGCCTGGAGAATCCGGCAGCAAGGAATGCAATACTTGAATTGGGGGGGCCGGAAAAACTTTCACAACTAGATGCTGTTAAAATTTTCGAAGATACCAGCAGCAGAAAATTTGATATTCAATTTATACCAAAAGAAGCTCTGGAATCACAGATGAGAACAGCTATCGATCCCATGCAAAAATCTTTTTCTGGTTTGATGCTATGTGTTGCTAACGGTGATCCGATTGATATGAAAGAAATATTATCGGCTTTTCCAATTAAACTCAAATCTGTCGAAGAATATGCCCGCGATATGGTTCCCGCTTCCTGAACTAATTACCAATGTCTGGTCAACCACTTAATAACGATTTTTACCGGTTTAAAATCGGTAGGTTTAACTGTATTTCCTTAAGCGACGGCACCTATGATTATAATCCAATGCATATTTTTCCAAAGGATATGACAGAGGACCAGGTTAAAGAAGTTCTGAGAAATCACAATTTACAAACGGATAAGTTAATATCCCCGTATACATTTCTTTTTGTCGATACAGGTGAACATAAAATTCTTGTTGATATGGGAGCGGGTAAGTTGGGCCCTAATACAGGAAAACTGGTCGGTAATCTGAAAGCAGCAGGTGTCCAGCCGGAAGATATCAATATTGTATTTATCACTCATGCCCATCCTGATCATATTGGCGGCACATTGGATGATGAAGGTAAACCTAACTACCCCAATGCTCACTATTTTATGTCGAAAAATGAATGGGATTTCTGGTTCTCTGAAGAGGCATTCAGGAAAGTTACCGAACATCTTTCCCAAATAGTCCCCACTGAAGTATTCATGAAAATAGCACGCGGACAACTCGAACCTGTCAAGGACCATATAGAACTAATCTCACAGGAATCTGAAGTTTTACACCAAATCCGCGTACTCTTTACACCCGGACATACACCGGGACATATGGTGGTATCCTTCTATTCTGAAGGAGAGGAATTATTTAATGTCGGCGATGCCATCCTATTTCCGTTTTTTATAGAGCGGCCTGATCTGCGCCCATCCGTTGATATTATACCCGATATGGCAGATGCCAGCAAGCGTCGGCTCTGTGACCTTTTAGCTGAAAAGAAAGCCTGGGTACTTGCCCAGCATTTCATGCCATTTCCCAGCCT
>CAZEKO010000402.1:0-2014 GCA_964512775.1 uncultured Bacteroides sp.
CTTCCCAAGCTAAGGGTCGCGGGTTCGAATCCCGTTTCCCGCTCAATTGATAATATGGACTTAATTGTCATTATCGCTATTGTCATTGCGCTTTTGTTCGATTTTCTAAATGGAATGAACGATGCGGCTAATTCAATTGCCACAATTGTTTCGACAAAAGTGCTTTCACCATTATATGCTGTCCTCTGGGCCGCCTTTTTTAATTTCGTTGCAGTTTTTTTATTTGGCGTAAATGTTGCAACAACCATTGGAAAGGGAATTGTAGACCCTGCCATTGTAAATGAATACATTATTCTGGGTGCTTTGATTGGCTCTGTAATATGGGTATATACCTGTACCCATTTTGGACTTCCTATCAGTGTATCTCATGCTTTGATTGGTGGGTTGATGGGACCAGCTATTATTAAAGGAGGCACAGCTGTTCTCATTCCTGCAGGTATCACTAAAGTCCTTTTATTTATTCTCTTGTCTCCCTTGATTGGTATAGTGCTTGGATTTCTTATTATGGTACTAACTATGTTCACATTCCGCAAGAGCTCCCCACGCCGTGTTGATTCATCGTTTCGAATCCTGCAACTGGTTTCATCAGCCGTTTTCAGTCTTGGGCATGGTTCAAATGATGCTCAAAAAACTATGGGGATCATTACAATCCTTCTGTTCAGTACCGGGAGTCTTGGATCAGAATTTTATGTACCTCATTGGGTTATATTTTCATGTTATACTGCTATTGCCCTTGGGACTCTATCAGGGGGCTGGAGAGTTATAAAAACACTGGGAGTTGGACTTACTAAACTTAAACCAGTTCAGGGATTCTGCGCAGAAACAGCAGGTGCCATTACCATAATTGGTAGTACACTGGCAGGAATCCCGGTAAGCACGACTCATACAATTACAGGATCAATAATGGGTGTAGGGTTGACTAAAGGATTATCTTCAGTGCGTTGGAATATTGCTACAAACATAGTTCTGGCATGGATACTGACCATTCCGGGGACAATGATCCTAAGTGGGGGTATTTATTACCTGATCTCACTATTTCTCCCGGGTCAATGATTATTAACCAGGTATGACCACCGTGAATAAAGTTCAAACAAATAATAAAGATCTTTATATTAAGCTGAGAGAAGCTTATTCAGATCAAAACCTGAACACTATTACGGCAGGTATTATTGATCTTTACAGATCCGGGGAATATGATAAAATAAAAGAAATTACGAGGCTTGTTTCGGACTATATTGATATTTATAACGAGAAGGTCAACAAATGCTTTTCAAAGCTGATAATGACATATCATCCTGATAAGTCAGCCCGGTATTTAAAAGAAATTGACCAGATAGTACAATCCGGTCAATCCGGAAAGTTAAATGAATATGCTCATATTCTGCTTGTACAGGATCTCGATAATATAATTGTGCCGGATCATTATAAAGAGGATATCGATTATCATCCAGAGTATGGATGGGAATCTGAGACCAGAAGATCTAAAGTGGATTTAAATGATGATCTCTCAAATATGATCTATGATGATGAAGATTTTTCTGATTATGAATATAAATCCTATCATGGATCTGAATCCGAAAAAAGCTTCTTTTCTGCTTTAAAGATCAGACTTTATGGCACTGAAGAAATCGATCTGCCTTATTATTATCTTGAGGAAATGGAAGAAATAGACCTTTCAGGATATGAAATTGAAAACCTGGATGGAATTGAGCACTGCAAGTATGTTGAAAATCTTGATCTTTCTAACAATAAAATCTCAGATATTACTGGAGTCGTTAATCTTGTTAATATTGAAGAGTTATATCTTCAGGAAAACCAGATCGGATTAATAGATGTGCTTTACAATCTCCGGAATCTAAGGATTCTGGATATATCCGGCAACGATATCAATGATATTTCACCTCTTTTTGGCCTGACTAAACTGGAGTATGTAAATATTATGAACAATCACATATCTCATGACCAGATCGATATCCTCCGGCAAAATGATATATTAGTGATAGACTAACTTGCA
>CAZEKO010000403.1:0-2012 GCA_964512775.1 uncultured Bacteroides sp.
AATCATATACGGTATTGTCACCGACTCCATAAATGATGATCCTTTAAATGGAGCCATTATTGTTATTGATGAAAAATCCGGAACAATGTCCGATACCAGGGGATTTTATTCAATAGCTGTTACAGACGATAAAATAATTCTTACATGCAGATTTCTTGGGTATGTAACTTCAACACTAGGAATTGATGTAAGAGGGAAGGACAGCATCCATGTGGATTTCAGGATGAAACAGTCCTACACTCCCCTTGGAGATATTGTGGTAAGTGCAGGGAAATACGAACAAAAACTTTCAGATGTAATGGTTTCCCTGGAAGTGATTAAACCGGAGCGCGTCTATAACACAAATGCTGTAACTCTGGAATCGGTTATCCGGCAAACACCTGGAGTGGATGTAATGGAAGGGCAACCAAGCATAAGGGGTGGTAGCGGATACAGTTATGGTGCGGGAAGCAGGGTCCTGGTACTCATTGATGACTTACCACTTATTTCAGCTGATGCAGGTGATATTAAATGGGATTACCTGCCTGTCGATAATATTTCGCAGATTGAAATCATCAAAGGCGCTTCATCAGTATTATATGGATCATCTGCATTGAATGGGGTATTTAATATAAGGACCGCATATCCAACAAAAAAACCCGAAACATCCATCAGTATTTTTAATGGTATTTATCTGAATCCTGAAAGAAAAGAACTGATATGGTGGGAGATGCAACCGTCGTTTATGGGAGCAAGTGCGACGCATTCCAGGAAGATTAAAAATATTGACCTCATTGCGGGAGTGAACTTATACAGGGATGAAGGTTACAGGGAAAATGAATACGATAACAGGGCAAGGATGAATATTAATCTGAACTACAGGAATAAGAAAATAAAAGGATTATCATATGGATTGAATATGAATGGTATGCTCACCAAAAAAGCTGATTTTCTGATCTGGGTGGACGCTGATTCCGGGGCATACAGGCAAAATCCCCAGGCTGTATCAGAACTTACGGGCAGCAGGTTTAATATAGATCCTTATGTTGTGTATAATACGAACAACGGTTCAGAGCATAGCCTTAAAACAAGGTTTTTTCATGTGAAT
This sequence comes from uncultured Bacteroides sp., assembly GCA_964512775.1. Taxonomy (GTDB): domain Bacteria; phylum Bacteroidota; class Bacteroidia; order Bacteroidales; family SM23-62; genus LJUQ01. The sequence goes on from CAZEKO010000403.1 coordinate 1,088, forward strand.
AATTCTTTCCCGGATGTGCCGGACAAAAATAACAGAGCAGAATTAATATTCAGTGAATATAAATTTCACAGAAAATTCGGACAGAAGTATGACCTTACCTCCGGATTGTCTGCAACATGGTCATCCATTTATGCTAACCTTTTCGGGAATCACAGTAGTTTTAATTCGGCAATATTTACGCAGTTCGATGGGAAACCTTTGAAGAGACTAAACCTGTCACTTGGCATCAGGTTCGAAAGATACGCGCTCGATGGTGAAGTCGAATATTCGAATCCTGTATTCCGTACCGGAATTAATTACAAGCTTGCTGAATATACTTTCCTGAGGGCTTCCTTTGGACAGGGATATAGATTCCCTTCAGTTGCAGAAAAATATACAAGGACTACAGTTGGATCCCTGAATATATTCCCAAATCCCGTATTGAAATCAGAAAAGGGTTGGAGTGCTGAGATAGGAATCAAGCAGGGAATAAGTATAAGTAAATGGAATGCCTATATCGACCTTGCAGCATTTCTTACAGAATACCGGGAAATGATCGAGTTTACTTTCGGACTTTATAAACCCGATTCTGTTCCGATACCATCATTCGAACATATTGGATTCAAAGCGCTTAATGTTGGAAATGCCAGGATTTCGGGTATCGACCTGAGCCTGGGGGGAACGGGTAACTTATTTGGGATTCCCTTTTCCCTGATAGCTGGTTATACCTATATACTTCCATTGGATCTGAATATACCTGATTCTGCCAGGGTTGAGGATAAATTCTTAAAATACAGGAATATCCATTCAATCAAAGCAGATGCAGAAACAAAATATAAAATAATAACACTGGGGTTGACATTTATATATAGCAGCAAGATTAAAAACATCGATGCTGTATTTCTGGATCCATTTTTCGGGGAAATTATTCTTCCCGGATTTCCGG
>CAZEKO010000404.1:0-2006 GCA_964512775.1 uncultured Bacteroides sp.
ATTCGCTGTTCGAGTACTGCGGGATTCCATGGCAGGTCAATATTGATAAGCATATTTGCACTCTGAAGATTAACTCCCAAACCGCCTGCATCAGTCGAAAGAAATATTTTAAGCTTATGATCGCTCTGAAACTTTTCTATTATTATTTTTCGTTGCACTGCAGGAACATCGCCATTCAGATATACATACTGAATATCCAGTCTATCCAGCTCCCGGATAAGCAGTTCAAACATCCTTTTCCACTGGCTGAAGATGACCAGTTTATTGTCTTGATCTTCTGTAATTTCCTGAATAAGTTCTTTTATTTCATCTATTTTAGTGCCAAAGTTGGTTTCCTGATTAAGTATATAAGTGGAATCGGAAACCATGCGCATACAGTTAAGGCAGGTCAGGAGTTTCTGCCTTTCCTCTTCACTCAGGAAGCCTAATCTTATCCATTTATTCACCAACCGGACAACGATATCATAATAAGATTTATGATCGGATAATTGTTCTTTGGTCATTTCGACAAAGAAGTTCTTATCAATTCTTCCGGGAAGCTGATCCATGATTTCTCTTTTGGTCCGCCGTATTAAAATATCATCCAGTGTTTTGTTGATAGACCTCAGGTTTTTATACCCGGTCAGTTTCCCGTTTTCATCCAGCACCTGGTGATTGCCGAGAAAACGGAACAACGGCCCCAGTTTGTACCTGTCTATATATTCCACAATAGAATGCAGTTCCTCAATCCTGTTCTCAAGCGGTGTTCCTGTCATCACAATCGTGAAACCGGAAGTGATTCTTTTAACATATTTTGCGGTCTGGGTTTTCCAGTTTTTTATTCGCTGAGCTTCATCAACAATTACAAGATCAGCTTCCCATTCATTAATCAAATCTATATCACTCCGAACCACCCCGTAACTGATTATCTTGTAAAAATCATTTTGCTTATACAGGCTTTTTCGTTTGTGAATTAATCCTTCCACAATGCAGGCAATCCTGCCGGAAAACTTCTCGATTTCATTTTTCCACTGATATTTCAACGAGGTCGGGCAAATGATAAGGACTTTATTAACATCAAAATACCTGGCGAAAATCTCAACGGCAGCTATAGCCTCTATGGTTTTTCCAAGTCCCATGTCATCGGCCAGCAACACCCTTCCTGCTCTGATTATTCCGATAACTCCTTCCTTTTGATATGTATAAAGACGAGTGTTGATAAGAATATCAAAAATTTTACTGTCACGTCCTTCCGGAAATATTTCTATTAATTTTTCTTTCCTTTCCTCATTCTTTTTGTGCTGGTTTATGAATTCAAACACATCGGGGTAAATCCTGAATCCCGGATCTGATCGGACAGCATCTTTAATGAAACTATCCAGTTTGGAGATCATGCCGGGCATAAGGTATCCCTGTATGTCAAAAAAAGCATTCTCATTTTTATACTGAATGCCGGTATCAGCTTTCTTAAGGCGGATAAGCCTCTCATGTCCGTATAGAATACTCAGGGAAGAATAATCATGTTTCTGTTTATGGCCAAAGTATTTCTGGTTCTTTTTATATTTAAGAAGATGAAGCAGGACGAATTCAACATGTTTGCACGTTCCCAGTGTATTGATCTTGAAATCCGGACAGGAACAATAATTATAACTGCTGATATTATCCCTGACAGACACCTTGTAGGACTTTTCTGTCTCCGGGTTAAAGACTTCAAAATCTGAATATACAGGATGATCCCCCAGGTTTTTAACCCTGAAATTCTGTTTTAATGCAAATTGTTTTCTCAATTCTGCCTGCCACTGATCAACAGATATATCTTCCGGTTTTCTGTAATAAGGCACTTTCTTTTTGTTTTCTGATCCTGTCATATCGCAAAGTTTCAGTGAAGGTTTAAGAAGATTGCCTGAAAAAAGTAGCGGTGACCAGTCATTTCCTGAGGAGATTAATAAGTCAGCATAAAAATAACATTCTTTTGTTGAACTGAAAACTTCCAGGGAATTTCAGCAAATTTAGAGAAACTGTCCGGC
>CAZEKO010000405.1:0-1982 GCA_964512775.1 uncultured Bacteroides sp.
ATCTCGAAGGCGGTTGTTATAATATCAATCTTTTTAAGTTTATTAACCAATTGGGTGGGGAAGTTTTTATTGGCATCCCCGGATATTTTCAGGATATAATCAATGTTTTTCATCTCTTCCAGAAGGAAACCATTATCGCAACGGTTAGAGAAAAGGTCATAATGCAATAATGTTTCCGGATCGGTAAATTGATATAATGAAAACTCCTGATCTTCGCTTATCCGCAGATTATGAATGTGAAGATTATCGGTACGTTTAAATGCCATCTTTAGCTGGGTATTTATTGCCCAGCTTATCCTGTAGTCATTCTCATGAGATGAAATTCCTATCAGCAGGAAGTGAAAATCATCTTCGACTACCAGTTTATGTGATTTCTTAGTCAAATTAGTGCGTTATTTTTTCAAGAGCTTCTTCAGCAGCTCTTTGTTCTGCATCTTTTTTGGAATAACCTGAACCTGATCCTAATTCCTCATCATATAACACGACCCGGGAGGTAAAGACTGTCTCATGATTTCCATCGTTACTTTCCTGGTTGAGAAATGAAATTTCCTTTTTGTTTTTCTGGGCCCATTCGATGATCCGGCTTTTAAAATCTGATTCTTTCCTGGCAAGTCTTTCGAGGTCGAGGTGTTTATCCAGTATTTTTGCTATCACAAATTTTTTTGCTTTGTAATAACCTTTATCAAGATAGATTGCGCCTATCAATGCCTCCAGGGCATTACCCAGTATATTAATTTTTTCATGGCGCTGTCGGTTATTGGTAATTATAATTGGTGAAATGCCCAGTAAATAAGCGAGTTTATTTAATTCTTTTCTTTTGACTATTTTGGATCTCAGCTGGGTCAGGAATCCCTCATCGCTTTCTGGGAACTGCAGGTACAGATAATCTGCAATGATTGCATTCAAAATGGCATCTCCAAGGTATTCAAGGCGTTCATTATTAACAGAAGTTCCATCAGGAAGAGTTATACAGGAGGACTTATGAGTGACTGCCAGTTCATATAAATCCAGATTTCCAGGGAGAAATCCGGTGATCATTCTGAACTGGTTATAGATCATCCGCTTACCAGAGAAGGGTAAGCTTACCAACCGAAACATTACACTAAACAAAGTAATCAGGAGATTTTCTTAAAAATTACCGATGTATTATGTCCGCCGAAGCCAAAAGTATTGCTCAGGGCGGCCTGTACCTTTCTTTTCTGTGCTGTATTGGGAGTAATATTTAATTTTTCGTCAATTTCAGGGTCCGGGGTTCTGAAATTTATGGTTGGGGGCACGATATCATATTTTGTTGCAAGGACTGTTGCTATTGCCTCCACTGCACCTGCAGCACCGAGCAGATGGCCGGTCATTGATTTGGTTCCACTGATATTCAGTTTATATGCATGGTCACCAAAGACATTTTTAATTGCCTTTGTCTCGGAAATATCCCCAAGAGGAGTAGCAGTACCGTGGACATTAATATAATCGATATCTTCAGGCTGCATTCCGGCATCTCGCAGAGCATTAACCATAACCAGCTTAGCACCCAAACCTTCGGGATGGGGTGCTGTGAGATGATAGGCATCAGCTGACATGCCTGCACCGGCTACTTCAGCGTAGATTGGAGCACCTCTTCTGAGTGCATGTTCATATTCTTCAAGGACCAGTCCGGCTCCACCTTCACCCATAACGAAACCATCCCGATCCTTATCAAAAGGACGTGAAGCCCTTTTGTAATCCTCATTGAAAGTCGACATGGCTCTCATAGCGTTGAAACCTGCAATGCCACATTCAATTATAGTAGCTTCAGATCCACCAGCCAGAATAATATCTGCCCATCCGATGCGGATATAGGTAACTGCGTCAATAATTGCATTAGTTGAAGAAGCACAAGCAGACACTGTAGCATAATTTGGCCCCCGGAATCCATATTTTATGGAAATCAATCCGGCAGCAATATCAGGGATCATTTTAGGGATAAAAAAAGGACTGAACCTGGG
>CAZEKO010000406.1:0-1976 GCA_964512775.1 uncultured Bacteroides sp.
GTGGTGCCACTCGGAATCGAACCAAGGACACACGGATTTTCAGTCCGTTGCTCTACCTACTGAGCTATGGCACCATCCTTGAAAAAAGCACGGCAAAAATAGACAAAATTCCGTATCTTAAAAATGATACGTCTAAAATAATAAAAATAAGTACATAGGAATATTAAATGCATCTTACAAACCAAATACGAAATTCGAAACTGCCGAAATTCGAAACAAACATGTAAAACCTGAAACCCGGAACCTTGAACCCGGAACTCTTTTTTCTATACCTTTGTCCCTCTAATTTATCTTCATGAATTACGAAACATTTACTCTTGATAACGGTATCCGTCTAATCCATCACAGTACCAGCAGTTATGTGGCACACATGGCAATCCTGATGAACACAGGTTCACGCGATGAGCTGGATCAGGAACATGGTATGGCTCATCTTATTGAACATTTATTGTTCAAGGGTACTGAGAAAAGAAAAGCCTTTCATATTATCAGCCGGCTGGAAGATGTTGGCGGGGACATCAACGCTTACACAACAAAGGAAGAAACCTGTATCTATGCTTCGTTCCTGAAAGGTGATTATGTCCGCGCAGCAGAACTGATGCAGGATGTGCTCTTCCATTCTGTATTCCCTGTTAAAGAATTGAAAAAGGAAAAGGATATAATAATTGACGAGATAAATTCATACCAGGATGACCCTTCAGAACTGATATTTGACGAATTTGAGGAACAACTGTTCGACGGAAATCCAATAGGAAGGAACATCCTGGGAACAATTGAAACCCTTGGAAAAATTGAAAGACCTGATGTACTTCATTTTCTTAATAGCAATTATGCTACAAGTGAAATGGTTATATGTTCGGTCGGTAATATTTCTTTTAAAAGATGGCTGAAAATAATCACCAGATATTTTGGTGAAATTCCTGCAAAATCAAGGAAGCGGCAAAGGATAATTCTCAACAATTTTACCCCCGGAAATATAACAAAAGAAAAAAATACATTCCAGGTTCATGCATTGATTGGTACCAGAGCTTATCAGGTCAGGGATGAACGGCGTATCACCCTTCACCTGCTGAATAATATCCTCGGTGGCCCTGGACTGAATTCACGTCTGAATATGACACTCCGCGAAAGAAATGGCTATTCCTACCAGACCGAATCACATTATGCCCCATACTCAGACACTGGTGTGCTCAATGTCTATTTCAGCTGTGATAAAAGCAAACTTAAGCAATGCAGAGAAATCGTCTCCAGGGAGTTTCGAAAACTCCGGAACCAACGTCTGGGTACTTTACAACTTCTGAAAGCTAAAAAACAACTTATGGGGCAGGTTGCAATATCAGCAGAAAATCATGAAAGCCTTATGATGTCAATGGCAAAGAGCTATCTGATATTTAATAAGTTTGAAAGCCTGGAGGAGATAAAGAAAAAAATCGACATCATAACCGCAGACCATATACTCGAGACAGCTAATGATATCCTTGATGAAAGTAAATTATTCAGCCTGACCTATATTTAAGCCTTTCACCAAAATTCTTAATTATGCTACCTATCAATCCTCAAATTGAGAAATATATAATTGACCACACATCTGAAGAAGATCCCGTTCTTGCTGAACTCAACCGTCGCACCCATCTTGATACAGTTCATCCCCAGATGCTTGCAGGGAAAACTCAGGGAAGGTTCCTGGAAATGATTTCCCGGATGATCGTTCCTGAAAATATTCTCGAAATTGGAACATTTACGGGTTATTCAGCAATATGCCTGGCAAAGGGACTTAAAAAAAATGGCCGCCTGTATACAATTGAAATAAATGATGAATTAATAACTTTTGCCGCCGGATTTTTTAAAAAATCTGGCATGGCTGACAGAATAATACAGTTTTCAGGTGATGCCAGGAATATTATACCATCTTTAAACATTGTATTCGATCTGGTATTTATTGATGCCGAAAAAAGCGAGTATTCCGAATATTATAA
>CAZEKO010000407.1:0-1975 GCA_964512775.1 uncultured Bacteroides sp.
CAGGTTCTTACTCATATGATCTGCGCGATTGATAAAAGTACACGAATAATCACCCTGGATACCGGGCGGTTGTTCCAGGAGACATATGACCTGATTGCAAAAACGAATACCCATTTCAGTATAAATATTGAGATATATTTTCCGGATAATATAAAGGTTGAAGAAATGGTAAAAGAGAAGGGTATCAACCTTTTTTATGAAAGTGTTGAAAACAGAAAGCTTTGCTGTGGCATCCGGAAAAATGAACCGTTGAACAGGGCGCTGCAGGGAATGGATGTATGGATCTGTGGATTGAGGAAGGATCAGACAGTTGCACGTTTTTATAATAAAGTGGTTGAATGGGATGATCAGCACGGACTACTTAAGATTAATCCGCTGATCAATTGGACTGAAAAACAGGTATGGAATTATATCAGGGAACATAACATCCCGTATAACGTGCTGCACGACAGAGGATTCCCTTCTATTGGCTGTCAGCCCTGTACCCGTGCCATTCTGCCCGGTGAAGATTCACGTTCTGGCCGTTGGTGGTGGGAAAAGGAGGACAATAAGGAATGTGGACTTCATAATCAAGAGTGAAAATAGAAGGATGGGGGTATTTTATCTGAGATCTAAGATATACACCCTGAACCCAGCAATTCCTCTCCGTCATACCATGCTGCAAATTGTCCGGGTGTGATACCGCGCTGCATCCGGTCGAAGACGATGTACATTCCCTCTTTATTTGCAATCAGGTTAGCTTTCTGAAGAGGTTGTCGGTACCTGATTCTGACCAATAGGTTTCTTTGTTCTCCCGGTTTCATTTTAAGATCTTCGCGGAGCCAGTGAATATCATCACCGGGAATATAAAGGCCTTTGCGGTAAAGTCCGGGGTGGTCTTTCCCTTGTCCGGTATAGACAATATTTTGGTTTGTATCTATAGCGATAACAAAAAGAGGTTCTTTTTTACCGCCTACATTCAGACCTTTTCGCTGGCCGATTGTGAAAAAATGAGCTCCGCGATGCTTGCCGGTTACAATACCATCATCCGGATGATATTGGAATGCCCGGGTGAGTATAGTCAGGTCGGTTGTGTTCTTTTTATAATCCAGATAACCGCTGAATCTACGTGGAATTTCAATGACATCACCCTGTTTTGCTTCAAGTCTTTGCTGGAGAAATGTCGGAAGATCAACTTTCCCGATAAAGCAGATGCCCTGTGAATCTTTCTTATTTGCTGTAGGCAGTGCCTGATCCCTGGCTATTTCCCTGACCAAACTCTTTTCTAGATCTCCTACCGGGAATATGGCTTTGCTCAGCTGGGTCTGGGAGATCTGGCATAAAAAATAGCTTTGCTCCTTGTTTTGATCCTTACCAGCCATAAGACGATAAATTGTTTTACCATTCTTCTTGATTTCCGCTTTTCTGCAATAATGGCCGGTGGCAACAAAATCAGGATTGAACTGCTGAGTTGCCTTCAGGAATTCATCAAACTTGATTTCACGGTTGCACAGGACATCCGGATTAGGTGTACGGCCCTTTTCATATTCATTAAACATATAATCGACAACGCGTTTCTTGTATTCTTTGCTGAGATCTATGGAATGAAACGGGATTTTCAGCTTCTTTGCCACCAGTTGGGCGAAAATGAGGTCGTCCTTCCAGGGGCAGTCGCCCTCAAGGGTTCCGGTCTTATCGTGCCAGTTAATCATGAACACAGCAATCACATCGTATCCTTCCTTTTTCAGAAGATACGCAGCAACACTGGAGTCAACTCCACCCGATAATCCTACAACAACACGCGGCATAGGTTCATATTTGAGACTGCAAAATTAGGAAAATAGCAGGAACTCAATAAGCTGAAGGTTGGTTATCGGATAAGTTTTTCAGAGACCTGCTGGTTTGTTAAAATATTAGCCACAATCGCATAGACTGTGTCCGGGCCGTAACTTTTAAGTTTGGTGATGAGTATTTTCTTTTTGTCTTCAATCTTTTT
>CAZEKO010000408.1:0-1954 GCA_964512775.1 uncultured Bacteroides sp.
TTTTTAAACGGGAAGGATGTATTCATGGAAAAAGCTTTAATGTTAATTGATGGACAATATAAATACTAACTGATGATCTGAAAATTATAATTCGGACATTACTAATTTGTCTGGTAAAATACTTTTAAAATGAAACTAATTAGAATCATCTTGATACAATCTTTCCTCTGGTTTTGCTTTCTCAGAATATTTACTGGTTGCAGTAATCTTCCGGAAGAAAAGTCAGGGACGACCTTCTGTAATCCACTGGATTTAAATTACAGATATCAACCGGATGCACCATCGAGACGGGAAGCTGCAGATCCGACTATAGTTCTTTTTAAGGACAAATATTTTCTTTTTGTTTCAAAGACTGGCGGTTACTGGTGCTCTGAAGATTTGAAAACCTGGAACCTTATCGAGACCAATGAAATCCCTGTCGAAGATTATGCTCCTACAGCGGTGGTTATTGGGGATACTATTTACTTCATGGCATCCTCAACGGAAATTAGGCCGATATATAAATCAATTGATCCTGCATCAGGCAAATGGCAGATAGCCCGTGACACATTTCCTTTCCCTGTCTGGGATCCTGCCTTATTCCTTGATGGAGACCATTTATACCTTTACTGGGGTTGTTCGAACGCAAATCCCATTTATGGCATTGAGCTGGATCACAGAAATAATTTTGAACCAATTGGAGAAGCTGTTATTTGTTTTAATTCAGATACTGATATTCATGGGTGGGAAAGACCTGGTGACGCCAATGAGATGAATAAGGCTCCCTGGATTGAGGGGCCATGGATGAATAAATTGAATGGCCGGTATTATCTGCAATATGCGGCTCCAGGAACCGAGTTTAAATCTTATGCGGACGGGGTTTATATTTCGGATCATCCTCTGGGACCTTTCGAATATGCCAGTCATAATCCTTTTTCTTTAAAAGCAGGAGGTTTTATTTGTGGAGCAGGTCATGGGAATACATTCTCAGATAAATTTGGAAACCTGTGGCACATTGGAACAATGACTATTTCGGTCAACCATATGTTTGAAAGAAGACTTGCATTGTTCCCGGTCGTGCTGGATAAAGACAGCATCTTGTATACCTGGACTTCATTCGGGGACTATCCCTTTTCCATTCCCACATACAAATTTTCAGATCCAAATGATCTTTTCACCGGCTGGATGTTATTATCTTATAAAAAACCGGTCAGCGTATTGTCCAGTCTTAAAGAATTTCCTCCCATAAATGCTGTGGATGAAGACGTACGATCCTTCTGGAGTGCAGAAACCGGTTCAAAAGGAGAATGGATTTCTATCGATTTACTGGAAGTTGACGAAATCAAAGCCATCCAGGTGAATTATGCAGATTATATGTCCAAAACTTATTCACGTGATTCAGGCTGCTATTACCAATATATAATTGAATGGTCCGTTGATGGTACTAAATGGAAAAAGATGAAGGACAACAGTGCCACTCGAGATGACACTCCCCATCTTTACCTTCAGTTACCAGAGCCTGTTTTTGCCAGGTATGTTAGACTTACAAATGGTCAGATCCCATCAGGGAAATTTGCTATTTCCGGATTTCGGATTTTTGGTACAGGAGCATCAGAAAAACCAGCCAGTGCAGAAAATATTATAATCACCAGAAACAATTATGATCGTACAATTGCCTTATTAGCCTGGAACAAAGTACTCAATGCAACAGGTTATAATATCCGCTACGGAACAGACAGTGAGAAACTTTATTCAAGTTACATGGTTTATAACGACACATCGCTGGTCCTCAGAAATTTAAATGCAAACCAAAAATATTTTTTCGCAATTGATGCTTTCAATGAAAGTGGAGTAACGTACTCAAAAAATATACAACCATCCTTGTAGACTTGCAAACTCGTTGACTCTTAAAACGGAGACACCTTTCCAACCAAACGCCAGAACAGCCATGGAAAAAACCTCCGGATATAAACCA
>CAZEKO010000409.1:0-1946 GCA_964512775.1 uncultured Bacteroides sp.
GGTGTACGGCCGGTTTCTATACCATCCACTTCAGTCACCAGGCTGCAGGTTCCACAATTGTCAAGCAGACCGCAATCACTTACAAAGAGACTGAGAATAAAGAATACCAGAATAAGTCTGACTATTCTTTTCATAGAACACGGATTTACTCAAAGATATATAAAATTAGTCTGAATTTTATTATGCTGAAAATTGAGATTTATTCGAGTATTATAATTTCTTTCTTTGGATAACGTACGGAATATTTAAAAGTAAGCTTTTTTGACGCACCTGGTTCCAGATCGACTTTCCAGGTCAGGATTCCGGTATCATTATCCAGTTCAGCACCGCCCGAATCAATTTGCTGGACCTCAATATCACTGTTACCGGAAACAGGAAACTGATCAATAACCGTAATATGTATATTCTGTTTTTTCTTATTCCTGACATTAATTTCCCAGCCTCTTTGTTCTTTTTTATAAGCTCCCAGGAATTGTTTACTGGAAAATTCTTTAACTTTTTCACGTGTGACTACAATATTTTCATCACGTCCAAGGGAAATATTCAAAGTATCTTCTACTGTATTCACATTAAGGAAAGTTTTTCCGATGTATGTACCTTCGAAATATAAATTTGCATCTCCCTTCATGAGGTTATATTCATCCCATTTTGTTATCATAGCTTTCAGGAATACATCCGTTTCAAGTTTTGGAGTGACTGAATATTCATACATGGCTGGTATCATAAGTTTTTGAATATCAACCGAGTAATTTTTACCATCTGATGGAATGGAATAAGGGATCTCAATTACAAATTCGATATTGGTGGCACGTTCCTCAATGCTGACAGGAGCAATACTCGCTTCAGGTTCCATCATAAATTCTTCCGTTACTTTGCTCATCCTTCTGGAGGCAGGTGCTTCGCTTTTATCAGCTCCATATGCGGTTATTACAGTTTCCTCAAGTGCCTGGAAGGAAGGTTCCATTACAATATTCAAAACAGAAGAACCCACTGGAACTTCAATCGTTTCATAACCAACATAAGAAATAACAAGTATTTGTGAGTTTACCGGCACTTCAAGGATAAAATTTCCGTTATAATCGGTCACTGTCCCTGTAGATGTTCCTTTGACCACAACATTAGCTCCGGGAAGAGGCTGATTATTTTCATTTCTTATTAAACCCTGGATATACAATCCGCTTTCTGAATAACCGCCCTTAAGCATTTCAGGTGTATAGCTGATGACTGGAACAACATAGCCAAACCTGAGTATCCAGGGGAGCAATATAGGCTGGATACCGCTTTTGGAAGGATCGGCAGTTGAAAGAGTCAATTTGACATTTGCCCAATCCATTCCGGATAACTGATATACATTAGCTTTATAAAGGAATTCAATAGGTGATTCAACATCCTGGATCCGGAGATCATAAACTGGTATCCAACCTGCATTTCTCACAAGGTATGTGATAAAGAATTCTGCCCTGGTTGGTTCTTTTGCAGAAACAGATACCCTGATCTCACTTGTGGGTTTTTCTCTTGTTGCATTTAATTCTCCAAGCTGTGAATTGATCTTATTTAATTTATCTTTTAATTCCTGGATTTGGGTACTGAACTGCAATTGCATTTTTCTGATTTCCGATAACCTTAGTCTATAAAAATCGGCAGCTTTTTGAAGTTCATCTACACGAACACCCTGCTGCTGGCTGCCAAGATTGCGATTTTCAAGTATCAGATTTTCTTCTGCCTTATATACATTTAAATCAAGGTTTAGTAATTCTATTTTTTTAATAATTGCTTTCTTTTCCTCCTCGAGAGCTTTTATTTCATTACTCTTTTCCTGGACTTCCAGGTAATTAAGCTGATGAACTACAGACATAACGGTAAAATCACCGGTAGCTTCCACTTTAATGCTTTGAGGATCAATATCAGCAGAAAGGTTTTTAAAAAGTAATTCAGTTGTTCCGACT
>CAZEKO010000410.1:0-1941 GCA_964512775.1 uncultured Bacteroides sp.
AGAAAGGCACGCATTTACTACAATAGAATAGGAATTGCCAAAAAAGAAGAAGCGGATGACTTAACCATCATTAGCGGCATAGGTGGATGGATTAAGGAAAAACTCAATGCGCTGGATATCTATACGCTTCGACAGATCAGTAATTTTACTGAAGAGGATGTTCATACGGTCACGGAAGCAATTGAATACTTTCCCGGTAGAATTGAAAGAGATGAATGGATACTTCAGGCACAGGAACTTGTTCGAATCGCAGGCAGAAAGTCAGAACTTCTTAATCGTATCAGGGAAAGGAAGGGGAGGATTTACTACGATAGGTTAGGAGTCGCTCATAAACACCAGGCTAATAATTTGACCTTGATTAAAGGAATTGGCTTATGGATCGAAGAAAGGCTCAATATACTGGATATATATACCTTTGAACAAATCAGTAAGCTTACACCTACAGATGTGGAAACCATCACTGAGATTTTAGAAATTCCCTCAGGTCGTATCGATCAGGATGACTGGGTTGGTCAGGCCCGTAAACTCGTAAAAAAGTAGTTATATCATGTAATGAATTAAGTATTTTTAATTAAAAATACTCTTTCTCACCCCGACAAACTCAAAAGAGCCTTTCCGCTAGTGCGGAAAGGCTCTTTTTTACCCTGAATACTTTGAAAGCTTTAATTAATTTAACTTTTTTCAAAAGTAATCTTACTAATAATTCAGTATCTTAATGTAAATTTATGGATTGAAATCACGAAAATCTAGTACATTAAGCTTAACTATTTGATTCACTTAATTTTATCATATAAATAATAAACCTATGAGAATTCTGACTATTGGATTTCTTGTGTTTTGCGGTTGGGCGGCACTATCAACCTGGATATATGTCTGCAAGATAAAAGGGTTGTGTGGTGAGCCCACAACTATACAGGCTGAAACAGTCAGTCAACAGGAAGCAATTGCCTATGACTCCGTGCCTCAGCCTGCAGTACAGCCGCAAGTGGTTATCCCCGATAACCTGGTAATCTACTTTGCATATAATGAATCCGATTTTACCCCGGATGCAGCAACAAACAAGTTTTTTGATGTATCAAATGCCTACTTAAATCAAAACCTTCAGGCACGGCTTTACATAACAGGCCATGCTGATGCCAGAGGAACCGACCAGTATAATCAGGAGCTTGGTTTAAGGCGTGCCCAAAGTGTACAGGCATATTTCGAAAGCAAGGGCATGTCCTCAGGTAAAATAGTAATAGAATCCAGGGGGGAGAAAGAGCCCGCAGATGATAATAATACGGATGCTGGCAGGGCAAAAAACAGGAGAACAGTATTAACCATAAAAAACTAAAATAATGGAAACATTAGTTATTTTTCTGGTACAAACAAAAACTACGGCAATCATTGAAATAATTTTGTTATTGCTGGTAGCTGTAATCATTGGTTATATAGTTGCATGGCTTTATTATAAGTCAATTTATACAAGAATAATAAAAGGCCTTGAGTCTGAAAAAGAACAATTAAATAATCAGATTGTCAAACTTAATGATGATAACAGTAAACTGAAAAAAAGTCTGCGTGAGAAAGACGATGAAATAGGAAATCTAATGGAGGAGATTAATACGCTTAAAGGGGATAAAACCAATAGGGATTCCTGAATCGGACCAGGAGCATCAGAAGACACAGGAACCTTGTTACATAATGCCCTTGAATACTTTCCAGGCAGGAATTAAAGAGACGAATGAGTTGCACAGGCAAGAGAACTTGCGAACAGAAAACATTAATGAAAAAGCGTTTTGCACTATTTACTGTCTTATTGTTTTATATATCCCTGGTTTCTGCGCAATTACACTGGGAATCCATAATTCTTGCAACCGATCAGTGGAGGTACTTTCCGGCCACAGCCGCTCCCCCATCAGGCTGGAATTCCCCTGAATTTAATGATTCCGCCTGGAGTAC
>CAZEKO010000411.1:0-1940 GCA_964512775.1 uncultured Bacteroides sp.
ACGGGAACAAGGGAGTTGAGGCGGCTATCACCGCAATCAGGATGATTGCCCTGAAAAGGAAGTTTGCGGATCCTCTTCAGAGTTGAACTTTTTTCACTAACACTCAGGCCATTTGAGATTACAGATTAGAAGATTAGCAGATTCGCAAATTCTTCAGATCCATAATATTCATAAGATTTTTCAGATTTATAAGAATACTGGTTAAATTTCATAGTAAAAAGCCCCCGGTTAAAAGCCGGAGGCTCTTATCTAAATGCCAAATTCATGGCTACAGGCGAATATCCAATTATATGCTGCCTTTCAAACAGAGCAGTTTAATTGCAGTCCATAAACTCTTTGTAAACATCTACAGTCAATTCACCTTTTGCATTTAAATGAACGATCCAAAGAATCGTCCATGTAACTTTTTCCCCATTACCGATAAATCTAAATACAGAGCTAACTAATCTCCCTTCTTCAGGTAAATCCTCTGGGACCGGTAGCCAGCCATCTTCAACATTATCATAATAAACATTATAACCTTCATTATAGGCGTTAATATTATTAAATATATCCCAAATAAAGGAGCCAAGATTATCGTTACCCGTATCGATACAGCGGTATTTATTCCCTTCCGAATCCCATAAGTTAGAATGTTTGATGTTCCAGTGAAGGTTTTCAAGCATTCCTGTTTCCTTATTTACATGATAAGCAACATGATATGTCCATTCTCCCGAGAGTTGCTTATTCAAACAGGCAACATATTCATTATCAAGGGTGGCATGCAGATCTTTTTGGTAGGTCTGGGCATTAACAGAGTAAAAGCATGCTAAAATTGTAATAAAAAATGCCGTTCCTAAAAATTTAAGTTTTTTCATAGCATTGAAGTTTTTGATTGAATTAAAAATTAAACAATGTAAAAGGCATATATAATTACTTTTAATTATTTGATTAATAATTAATTACGATATTTGTAATGTCCCCGGATATGAAAAGGAGGCATCCTCATTTAAAGCTATATTTATGGTATCCCTAAAGCTTTATCATCTTCTCAGTCCTGACAAAGTCTTTTGACCTGACTTTTGCAAAATAGACTCCTTTACTGAATTGGGTCATATCGATCTGGTGTGTTTCTCCTTCCACTGTCGTGCTGCAGATCAGCTGACCGTTAAGGGAGGTGATTTCGATTTTTTGTTTCGCTTTATTGATCACCTTTTCATCACCTTCCCCGTATAGACCCCACCCCTGTCCGTTCTGATACGGATAAAGTAAACACCCTGCTCCAGATGCCCCATATCAATCCGGCCTTGAACCTTAACCTCATCCATTATCTTAACTCCAATTACATTGAATAACTCTACCGATGACACGATTTCACTGGTTTCAATAAATAGTGTCTGGTCAACAGGAATCGGAAATAACTTAAAAATTGACGACATATTTAAACTTATTCCATCTACTATAGTATCTATTATAGTTACCTTAACAGACTTTGAGATATTCAAACAGTTGTCGATTGCATATAGCCAAAATGTCCCGCTGGTATCAGCTGGCAAATATTCAGGAACTAAAGCTTCCACCCTTACTGAATCAATCATATATAACATTACAGAATCCGGATTATTATAAGTATATGCGGGAACAAGATAGATATAACCATCTTCTGTACTTGTTACTTTAATATCGTTATTTAAAAGAACCGAATCATCGGCCAGCATTATAAAAGGTACGGTTTTATCAATAAGATGTTCAATCTCATATTTTGACTTATTAATTCCATCTTCTGCCGTTACTGTTATAACTGTTGTCCTGTATGGCCGGTATTCAGGCCAGGGAGTCTGCAAAAGAATACGAGGGGCATATACGACACTTATCGTTGCATTGGTATCGGTTGATTCACAGGTTACGACAGGTGGAATTGTCTGATCTTTTGGAAGGCATACTGTATATACCAGTGAATC
>CAZEKO010000412.1:0-1927 GCA_964512775.1 uncultured Bacteroides sp.
CCTTCAAGGGGAGAGGGTGCGGGAGATGCGATAAGTTTCCCATCTGGGCCAATAAGATAATAAGAGGGGTATGCTTTCACTTCATATTCGTTAATAATTTCAGGGTGCAAAGAATAATGAAGGAAAGTCCAGTTATAATTATTGGCTTTTAAAAGATCTTTCATTGACTGGTAATTATCGTCAACAAGTACGGTTATAATTGCCAGATGATTGCTATGCCGGCTGTTCAGGTCGTTCAGCAATTCAAATTCCCTGATACAATAATAGCTGTAAGAGTTACAGAACACAAGATAGATATACTTATCCCTGAAATCGTCCAGTCCAATAAGGGTACTATCTTTATCATATAGCTTAAACGGAGGAGGTTCAGAACCGGTCAGCAACCTGGTAATTTCACGTTTAATGTCTGAAATAACCGATTTGTGAAATGCTATTTTGGTTTTAGCATATAACGAATCCATCAGAATGAGAATGGCCGGTTTGGAAAAAGTCTCTTTATAAAAACAATCAGAAAGATTTTTTATCAGCACTAACTCAAGGAGAGTATCATTATTGAAGGCTTTTTCCTTTTGAAGCTGCGTGATCAATTTATCGAGATTTATTTCACGATTTATTATGTTCGGCAGGTTTACCTGTGGATATTCAGTGGCAAAGGCGTCAAAATAATCGTAAAATATTTCATTGAACAATTCCATGTAGGCAGGATTATGATAGAGAACGTTTTTCCCGCTGAAATAATCTGCAATTATCTTAGATGAACTTTGCTGGGCTCCATAGTGTTTAAGCAATCCGAGCCTGTATTCCATGTATTTTTTAAAAAAAGGATGATTGACATCAGCAAATGGTTCTGTGATAGTTTGAAGGGCTTCTTTGATTTCCTGCTGATCAACTGCATTAATATATGCATTGACTACATATTTGTAATAGAATGGATTGAATGCATCGTTAAATGAACGGATCAGGAGATTTATTTCTTCTCTTTCCCCCGGGATTGCCCTGCTCTCAGTTACACCCACAGGTTTGGCAATCAGGTGAATTGTAATATCTTCAAAGTAGGGATTCATCTGTTCGGCCTCCGTTTTTTCTCTTTTCTGAGGAAACTGAAGCTGGTATATAAGACCGGGTTCTGCGTAGAAAATGCAGTTATAGACACCCAGTTTTATAAAAATAAGCCTGATCTCATCAAGTTCGGTGGTGCATTTAAATTCTCCAGAATCAGATATTGTGCATGAAGCTAAAGAAGTTTCCCTGAAGGAGATCATATCTGAATATGAAAGGAAAACCAGCTTTTCTCCTGCATATGAAATGGCTTTTCCCTGAAATACGGTTTCTGCAGCTTTTGATGAAAAGGTTGCAATTGTAATAATAAAGGACAGGATCAGGGAAGTTCTGTAAATTTTACTTGAGATCATTTTATAAATACTTTTTAAGATCGATCTTTTTAGGTAGAAATTTTGATGCATTACCTTTAAAACGGATAATATCTCTTACAATTGTGGAATTAATCGGAGTATGCTCAGGTAGAGCAAGAAGGAATACCGATTCCACCTCAGGGTACATATTCTTGTTAAGCTGGGCAATAGCTCTCTCAAATTCAAAATCAGCCGCAGTCCTGAG
Source organism: uncultured Bacteroides sp. (assembly GCA_964512775.1). Taxonomy (GTDB): domain Bacteria; phylum Bacteroidota; class Bacteroidia; order Bacteroidales; family SM23-62; genus LJUQ01. The sequence goes on from CAZEKO010000412.1 coordinate 1,618, forward strand.
TCCCCGGAGCAGATATTTTGCACCGGCTTTCCTGCAGTAATCCACGGTAAGACCTGTATATTTATCAATGCTAACCCGGGGCTCATCATCAAATACATCACTGATCATGGCCATCCTTTTTTCAATCGAAAAAAGTTGTTTTTTTTCCTGGTTGAATCCTACAGCAATGATCACCTTGTCGAACAGGGGCAAAGCCCTTCGGACAACAGACTCGTGACCGACAGTAAAAGGATCAAAAGAACCTGCAAATACTGCAATTTTTTTCATGTTCACTTGTTAAATTGAAATAATAGTTAAAAGTAAGAATTTA
>CAZEKO010000413.1:0-1926 GCA_964512775.1 uncultured Bacteroides sp.
GGGGCTGATTTTGTAGTTCATCTTGCAGGATATTATGACTTCACCATGAAGGACAAGCCTGAATATAAATACACAAATGTAATCGGAACCCGTAATGTTCTGAAACTCGCACAGTATCTGAATATCAAACGGTTTATTTTTACCAGTTCACTCGCAGCATGCAAGTTTGGCAAGGATCCAAGAAAGATGCTGGATGAGCAGTCTCCTGTTGATGCTAATTACCCCTATGCAAACACAAAAAGAGAAGCGGAAGAGCTGATCATGAATTATTCCGCTATTTTCCCGTGTACAATTTTGCGATTAGCAGCTGTATATAGCGACTGGTGTGAATATCCACCCCTTTTTGCTTTTCTCACTACCTGGTTTTCAAATAAATGGAATGCCCGTGTAATTGGCGGCAAAGGAACCACAAGTATTACGTATATTCATATCAGCGACATTATCAAGATAATACATACCGTTATCAGTAAATCAGATAATCTGCCTCAAAAAACAATTTATTGCGCTAGTCCGGGGGGTACGATTTCCCATAATGAACTTTTTGAAGCAGCAACCCGTTACTATTTCGGCCATCCTGTTAAACCTCTGAAAATCCCAAAAGTAATTGCACTTCCTGGAGTAATTATGAGGACATTTTTAGGCAAACTACTTGGAATTAAATCATTTGAAAGACCATGGATGATAAGGTACCTGGATACAAAACTTGTAGTCGACTCCAGTCATACGATGAATGCGCTCAGTTGGGAACCCTCCCCCCGTAATGATCTTAAAAGACGCTTATTATTCCTCATTGAGAATATGAAGAATCATTCTGTTGAATGGAACGTTAGAAATGAAACACAGATGATCAGAACTACCCACCGGTTTAATACCCAGGCTTATGACTTAATGCTGCGAAACAGAGAACTGATTACCAATAAAATGTTCGACTTTATCATCCTTGAAAAAAATAGCGAATATTTCCCAACTTATCGTAAAATGGATCCTATAGTCCTGAAATGGTATATTACAATGTTATATCAGCTTATTGCTACCAGTATTAAGGTCGGGGACAGGATCCTAATCCGTAAATACATACAGGCTGTCGCTTTCAGGAGATTCAAAGAAGGATTCAGTGTGAGTGAACCGGTTGTTTTTTTAACTAATTTCGAGCACCTGATTCTATCCGAACTGAATATTGATACGAATGCAAAAGAAATAAGAGACCTTCTTTTCAGTTCTGTCAGTATCTCAATCCAGATGTGTATTGATGAAATGGAAGAGTCATTCGAAATTTTTGAAAATCAACCAGAGGACATGACCAAGATTACGGAAGTAGGGTTAAATTTCCAGAATGTAAGTAACCTGAAGCAAATCATCTCAAACCTTGAAGACACTTTCTTTGACAGCATTGAACAAGACCTTTCCCAGGATCTGTCAGTAATAAAGGAACAGATATAAACTATGATTAAAAACAATTAATTTCTCAATCTAATAAATTAAATTTGGGACAATTAATTGTTTTTATGTTATTTCTTTTTAAAATTATGTTACAATAATCACATATTAAACATTTTTCCCCAGATAAGGAATCCAGACCTCTTATGACTATTCAAAACCGCATAAACAGACTACTTAACTACAGACATTTACTCAACCGTTTCAAATCTCTTGGAATGGTTAAGATCTTTTCCGACAATATTGCAGATCCTTTGGGAATATCAGCTTCTCTTGTCCGAAAGGATTTTGCTATATTTGGTATTTCAGGAAGTCAGAAAGGAGGATATTTGATTGATTCGGTACTTGGTAAGATTGATCAGATTATAGGGAGCGACAAGGTGCAGGAAGTTGTTATTATTGGTGTCGGAAGGATTGGGGAAGCGTTGATGTCTTATAAGGGATTTTATAAAGATGGAATCAGGATTGTGGCTGGATTTGATATTGATG
>CAZEKO010000414.1:0-1922 GCA_964512775.1 uncultured Bacteroides sp.
CTGAGCAAAGACAAGAGACAAAAAAATCTTATAAAAGATACCTTTTTTGTTGGATTTGTTTTTCATTACAAATGAATTTAGGTTTAATTATTAGCACTTATTCCTTTACTATTCTCCTGTTGTAAATCTCTCCGGAAGTAATGATTCTGATGATATATGTACCATTAGAGAAATGCCGGATATCAAATTCAAATCTCCCGGAATTGACATTAACGGTTTCCAGCAAACGCCCCTGAATATCAAACATGCTGAATGATTTAATTTCAGCATCTGCTTCAATAATTAATATGTCTCCTACCGGATTCGGATATAATTTCAGATCTTCTTCAGTATAAAAATAATTACCTGAGATCAGTGCATCGTCACTTGCAATCCAGTTTTCTGCGATGCTGTTGTCCAGATCAATATCGGCTAATCTCAGATAATAGCCTGTACTATCCGCATCAGGCCAGGGAGGATCATCATAATAATGAACAATGTCAATTATATTCCCAAATCCATCTGCCAGAACCACATTCTGATCCTTATTCGACAAATGTCTTGTAAATTGCCCGAAAGGAGTAAATCCATAATTAGCCTGAAAAGCTTTTATATCGCTGGCGAGAAATAATGATGAATGTGGTCCAATAGTAGAATTCGGGGGAAACTGGTATACAAATCCCGTACCCCTGAAATATATACCGGTAAGATCAACAGCCTCATCCCCATTGTTACTTATTTCAACGAATTCCAGATCCTCATTGTCGGGAAATGAGACAGTAGCTTCGGGATTGTACATTATCCTTGTCATTACCAGGGGTGGTACTAAAACATTATTACAATTTGAAAACGAACCAATATTAAGTGCTATCCATTGAGTACGTTCCATAATAAACACTTTAATGTCATCAATAAGCTGTACATGATGCCTATCAATATTCCATCTTGTATAATCTCTACCGACACCTTCACTTATTGCTGATACGGTCTGGTCAATAAAAGCTTTGAGACTTATAAAATTTAAAGGCTGGTTTACCTGAATGAGCTCATTCCACCTTTTTGAGAGATAACATCTGTATTCACTATTATTAAACAGATTTGTCCAGAAAGTGGATCCATCATTCTCCCTGTCCTGAAGACGCCATCCGAAAGTCAGACTTCTGTTATATCCCCAGAAAAAAAGATCATTGCCATATGTAAGATCACAATCCCAGACAGGACCTGCCCTCAGCTTCCCGTTTCTGTCTTTATGAAAATAGGTACTGTAAGTACATGCATCAGGATTTGATCCAAGTTCGTTTATGATCATATAATCGATAAATGATGGCACATCAATTATCGAAGGGAATCCATTATTAAGCGAAGAATTGCCGTTTTCGGCGGCTGTTTCCAGGTTTTCAAATTGGCTCTTAATGTAATTGGTTTGCCAGAGCGTTGCATTATCCGGTTTCGGCAGTTCATGGATATAATCAACAGGAGATCCGTACCAGGTATACATTGTCCATGCGATAGGCTCACCCGGTGAGACCTTATCGGCCTTTGTTATATAACCTCCCGAAACATTAGGTAAAGAATTGTCACCTGATGCAATTTTAAGTACATCTACCCGGTCATTATCTGATTTGATTTTTTCCTGAAGGAGGTAAAGCCCCTTGTAATCATTATTAATTACTACTTCGCAATAAGCGGTTCTTGAAGCATAATTTCCAAGCTGCCTGAAAAGGTTATAATTCAGAAAATCCCGGATCCTTGCTGTATCGAATACCATCCCGTTAAGTATCCAGTCATTCTCAGCAGGCATACCGAGTAAACTTACATTATTGTTAGAGACATTATCGGCTAACAGGGTAGTAAAGCCATATTGTTTTTTCGGTGTTATCTGTGAAGATTGTCCTCTTATCTCAATCTCTATCCTGCCATTGTAATTGAGATATTCCGGTTTA
>CAZEKO010000415.1:0-1921 GCA_964512775.1 uncultured Bacteroides sp.
TTTTTGAGCATGAATCTCTTACCTTTCGGACCTCCAAATTGATCAACGAAACCATCTGTAGAGGCATACAAAACATCTCCCTTCTTTAACTGGATCAGTTGTTTCGTAAAGGGTACATTAAGGGTAGTTTGAAACCCGATTGGCATTTGATCCGCCTTATATTCATTTATTTCACCATCTCTTAACAAAAAAAATGAATTGTGGGCCCCTGCAAATTCCGCATTCTGCTGCTCCAGATCAAGAATAAGTAAAATGATATCTATTCCGTCCAGTATTTCACCTTCACGGCCTGTCTGGCGTAACGATTTTATCAACAGGATTCTCAATTCATCAAGAATCTCGTTGGCAGAAAAATCGACGTTTTTGCTGACGATTTCATTCAGTAAAGCAATACCAAGCATGCTCATAAATGCACCAGGTACACCGTGCCCTGTGCAATCTGCAACTACACAAATAATTTTATCTTTCTTTTTAGTCAGCCAGTAAAAATCCCCGCTTACAATATCTCTCGGACGGAACAAAATAAACCGTTCTGGTAACAGGCTGGCTATAAAATCTCCAGGAGTAAGTATGGCATTTTGAATCTTTCTTGCATATTCGATACTGGCAGTAATTTCTTTTTTCTGTTCTGTGATCAGAATATTTTTCTTTTCCAGCTCTAAGTTAGTCCTGCGTTTCTGATTATATGCACGAACAAAAAGTATAATAAAGATCGTTATGAATACAAATCCCAGGACGAATAAATATATAATAAGCCTTTGCTGTTGGTTCCTGGATTCCTTCAATTCTACATCACGTTTCAGGATGACATTTTCACGAATGATGGCTATCTCGTTCTTGATTTGTAGAAGGTTAATTTTTTGTTGGTAATTTTCCGAGTTAATCGTATCATTCATGGAAGTTACCAGATCCTGATACATAAAAGCATTTTTATAATCGGATATTTCTGCATAGGAAAATGCCAGGCCTTTGTAAGCATCCCTCAATTCATACTTTAAACCAATTTCTTGCGCGACTAACTGTGCCTGTTTAAAATAAGTTAATGCTGATTTAATTTCCCCCTTTTGTTTATAAGTATCTGCAAGACCTAACAATGTCTGTGTCATATCCAGTTTGGCATCTGATTTTCTTGCTATATCAAATGCTTGTTGCTGATATCTGATAGCTTCATCATAATTTCCCCATCTTGCATATACTTTTCCAATATTAGTTAATGTATATGACACGTTACCGGTTTTGGATTTTTCAAAGGCCTTGAGAGATTTTTCAAAAAAATTCAGTGCCATTGGATAATCCCCTTTTTCAAAATATATTTCTCCGAGGTTTACTGAAGCAGTACCAATGGCATCCAGTTCACCCAATTTTTCGCTTAATGGTAATGCTTCTAAATAATATTGCCTGGCTTTATCATAGGTGGCTGGTTGTTTGGAGTAAATAAGTCCTATATTAATCATCGCAGTTAATAACCTGAGTGAATCATTAATTTCTTCTGACATTTTCAGTGATTTTAAAAAAACCTCAAGTGCCCCGGCATCATCTCCCAAATTGTTATAGACAGCTCCAAGGTTATTTAACATATTGGCAATACCTGCAGTGTTATTAATTGATTCGAATTTTGTTAAAGATAGCTCCCAATAATCCAAAGCCTCAGGATATTTCCCCTGAAAATAATACCCCATCCCTATATATTTTAATGCGTATGCCACACCTTTCTGGAAATTAAGCTGCTCAGCAAGATTTTTTGCCTCGGTACTTAACTGAATAGCTTCTGACGGAGCTGACCTGCATAAATCGCTGCTTAAAGCAATTAAAGTATTTACTTTTACAGTATCTTCCTTGCTTGTAAGCAATAATGCCCTGAGACTATCTGTTTCAGTATCCTGTGCTGAAGAAAGCACATAAATAAACAGCAATAGCAGGG
>CAZEKO010000416.1:0-1912 GCA_964512775.1 uncultured Bacteroides sp.
TCATCTGAACTAAAGGATGCTGTATTGATCGCAGAATCTGCTGAAGAGAATAAAAAACAAACCGTCGGTGGAATAGATGAAATGATTGAAACAAAAGAAGATACGCATATTGTAACTGATTATATGAGGTCTGAGAACATAGAGGAAAATAAAGCTATGCCAGTCATAACGGCTAAAAAATCAGAGACTTCTGATGCTGGTGAGATAATAACCAGGAAATACATAGATAATTATGTAAGGGGTGTGGTCATTTCTTCTGAAGACCAGCTTCCTCTACCTGGAGCAACGGTAAAAATAAGAGGGACTACAGCAGGAACTTACACCGATCAAAATGGCAATTTTGAATTACCTGTTCAGCCTGGTTCTGAAATTACACTTGTTGCCGAATATATTGGCATGGAACAAAACCAGGTCAGTCTTGATACTGCGGATGAAGTTCAAATAACCCTTGATCCATCGGAAACAGATCTCGATGAAGTGGTAGTAATAGGATATGGCGTTCAGAAGAAATCAAATATTACAAGTGCTGTATCTACCATTGAAATTGATGATAATCCGGATTACCAGCTGCCTTCTCCTGTCATTGGGAACAGGAAATTCAAAGAATATATTAAAGAGAATCTTCAATACCCTTCTTATGATACAATTGATGATCGTAATGTTGTCGTACTAAATTTTGTCATCGCTGAAAACGGCCGTCCAAAAAATATCACCGTACTGAAAAGCCCTGGTAAATCTTTCTCCGAAGAAGCAATACGGTTGCTTGTATCCGGGCCCGACTGGTATCCTGCAAAACGGGATGGGGAAATCATTGAAGAAGAAACAATGATCAGGATTGTCTTCAAAAAATCGTACGAGTAAATCCCGGTTGTCTAACAGGGATTCTTAAAATCATCCTCCATTTATGATGCTCGAATCTCAGGAATCATTAATTTTAGACATCTATTAAATTAAACAATATCTCATCATGAACAGAAGAATTTTCATGAAAAGCAGTGGTATAGCCGCTGCGACGGCTTTACTGGCTGGTCCATCAGGACTGGCAATGAGCCGGCCAAATACTCAGGATGCATCCCTGCCATTAAAGAAACATAACTTCAAACTGAAATATGCCCCTCATTTTGGCATGTTTGAAAATAATGCTGGCAAAGATTTACTGGACCAGCTTCAATTTATGGCTGATGCCGGATTCAGGGCTTTTGAAGACAATGGTATGAAAGGCCGTGATGTTGCCACTCAGGAAAAAATTGCCAGCAAGATGGCTAACCTGGGTATGGAAATGGGGGTTTTTGTAGCTCATGAGATTTACTGGACTGAGCCAAATCTTACAAGTGGCGATAAAGAGTTGCTTGAAAAATTCCTGAAAGAAGTCCGGGAATCGGTTGATGTAGCCAGGCGTGTCAATGCTACCTGGATGACTGTTGTGCCCGGCTATGTGGATCTGCGTAAGGATTTAGGATACCAGACTTCTAATGTCATCGAAGCCCTTAGAAAAGCTTCGGAGATCCTTGAACCACATAAACTTGTTATGGTGCTGGAACCTTTAAATTTCCGTGATCATCCAGGGCTTTTCCTGAATAAAATACCGCAGGCATATCAAATCTGCCAGGCCGTGAACAGCCCGGCATGTAAGATCCTTGATGACCTGTATCACCAGCAGGTCCATGAAGGCAACCTTATTCCCAATATTGACCTGGCATGGGAAGAGATCGGTTATTTCCAGATGGGCGATAATCCGGGCAGGGATGAACCTACCACAGGTGAAATCAATTATAAAAATGTGTTCAGGCACATCCATGATAAAGGCTATACCGGTATTCTTGGTATGGAACACGGTAATTCAAAAGAAGGCAAGGAAGGAGAACTCGCCGTAATTGCTGCATACGCTGAAGTGGACAACTTTTAAGAAATG
>CAZEKO010000417.1:0-1911 GCA_964512775.1 uncultured Bacteroides sp.
GAAAAAATTCAATCCTCTTTTATAAGTTTATTCTGGGATCAACAAAAAGGTTATCTTGCCGATTATGTCCATGATGATTTAAAAGATATGTCAGTACGGCCTAACCAGGTGATAGCAGCTGCCATGACACACAGCCCTCTGACTACGGAAATGAAAAAATCTATTCTGGATATTGTTGAATCTGAATTGTTGACTCCACGGGGATTAAGAACACTATCACCCAAAAATCCATATTATAAGGGTGTATATGAAGGAAACCAGGAACAAAGGGATCAGGCATACCACCAGGGTACAGCATGGCCATGGTTGCTGGAACATTTTTGTAAAGCATACCTTGATATTCATAAACAGACCGGCCTTTCGTTTGTTAAAAATATTTACCAGGGATTTGAAGAGGAGATGAGTATTCATGGCATCGGATCTGTATCAGAAATATACAACGGTGATCCCCCTCACCGGGGCAGGGGGGCAATATCGCAGGCATGGAGTGTCGCAGCACTTCTCAGAATTAGAAGAATGATAAAGAATTTAAGCGTACAATGAAAGTATTAATGTTTGGATGGGAATTCCCGCCGCATATTTCCGGTGGCCTCGGCACTGCCTGCTACGGGCTTACTAAAGGTATGTCACATATTCCTGGCCTTGAAATTCTTTTCCTGGTTCCAAAGGCATTCGGAGATGAAGATCAACGCATGATCAGATTGCTTGGTGCAAATGAAGTTGAAATAGGTAAAACAAAGGTTGATTTCCAGGAAATGCTCGAGAGAATTAGGTATATTGAAGTGAACTCCAATATAATACCTTATACTGATCCTGAGGAATATCTTGCACTTGTGAATGCTGACCAGACAAAGACCAAGCAATTCATTAACACTCATTTTTCAGGTAAGATTGAATTCACCGGTGGATATGGCCATAACCTTTTTCAGGAAATTGCTAATTATGCTCTGATAGCATCACTTATTGCAGGTGAAAACCATTTTGATGTCATCCATGCACACGACTGGCTTACTTATCCTGCCGGGATTGCAGCAAAACAGGTTTCCGGGAAACCACTTGTTGTGCATGTACATGCCACTGATTTTGACAGGAGCGGAGGAAATGTAAATCCGGCAGTCTATGAAATTGAGAAGAAAGGCTTGGATGCTGCCGACAGGGTAATAACCGTGAGCAACCTGACCCGCGATACCGTAATAAACAATTATGGTATCCATCCGGATAAAGTATTTACTGTTTATAATGCAGTGGATCCTGTTGTTGAGTCACAAATGTTTCATTTTCCCAGGAGTGTAAAAGAAAAAATTGTGACCTTCCTTGGAAGAATTACTCTTCAGAAAGGCCCGGAATATTTTATAGAAGTTGCCCATAAAGTGCTTCAGAAAATGGATAATGTACGGTTTGTCATGGCAGGAAGTGGAGATATGATGACACGTATGATCCAACATGCAGCTGCACTTAAAATAATGGATAAATTTCATTTCACCGGTTTTCTTAAAGGAGAGGATGTTTACCGGATGTTTTCTATGACCGATGTATATGTTATGCCTTCTGTTTCGGAACCATTTGGTATTTCGCCACTGGAAGCCATGCAGTCAAATGTGCCTGTCATCATATCCCGACAGTCTGGTGTTTCTGAAATCCTGCATCATGCAATAAAAGTTGATTTCTGGGATATTCATGCGATGGCCGATGCCATCTATGGGATTCTTAATTATAATGGCCTTTCGAACTTCTTTAAGAAATATGGAAAAGTAGAAGTAGAAAATCTTAAGTGGGAGAATTCTGCTTACAAGGTAAAGGAGATTTATGATCAAATTGTGAAATAATAAAGTTAATAATGAGAACAATCTGTTTATATTTTCAGGTTCATCAACCATTCCGTTTCAGAAGATACAGATTCTTCGATATTGG
>CAZEKO010000418.1:0-1901 GCA_964512775.1 uncultured Bacteroides sp.
GATTTCAGTCCGGCAATACGAAAATTCTTAATGCTTGTCATAAAACTATATTTCCACATTGAACGGAGTTTCTTAAACCAGATAAACCATGTATGTGCAAATAATCCCAGGGGAATTAAACTGGCCAGATAAACCCACTTAATCCATCCCGGTTCAACTATAATCCAGGCAAGGATGAAAAGTATCAGATACCAGATCGGGAAGATAATCAGTCCAACTATAAACTTCACAGTGCTGTGGAATTGCGGATCCTTGAATTTCTTCGTGAAAAGTAACGGCAACTTATAAGGGATGATGTTGTTAATCAAACCATAAAGAAACAGTGGAAACATTATCAGCAAAGCCAGTGATAAAGGTAACAGCAGGAGGTATGAATATCTGTTGCGACCGAACAGCCAGTCACGGAATCCAAGGTTCGTTATGCCTTCAGTATATATCTTTACCTTTTCTGATATGGATTTGATCTGTGCAGGATCATTACTTTCTTTTTCCTCCAGAATCCTGATCATCTCCTTATCAGCCTTGAACCTGCTGTATAAATCTTTGCGCGGGATGTTCAGTCTTGTCCGCATAGAGTGGTTATAAATCGTTCTCAGATTCATGTACATATCGTAAAATTCTGCTGAGCGGATATCTATCATATTCTTGCTCATTTCTTCAGACAGCTTGCTGCGGATTGCATTGGTTGCACGTGCAGGATCTTCCTTGTAAGCTTTGAAAAACTGATTCACTGAGACAGGTTCACCATAATTCACAAAGAGCTTCGTACGGAAGTTCGTGTATTTTTCATAATCCAACCCGACGGGAATAATCTGTACACCATCCTCTTCACCATATTCTTCCTGTGCACGGAATGCTATTCTGAAAACACCCTTCACGAGAGGGCGCAAATGCCTTTTATTCCCATGATTCCCCTCTGGCATTAGTCCTACCGGACATCTTTTCCTTGAAAGCACTCCAATTGTAGTCTGAAAAATTTCTTCATTTTTCCCGAGTTCACTTACTCCGTCACGCATACGGTAAACCGGCAGCATTTTAAATAATGTTAGTATCTTAAGGATAACAGGATTTTTAAAAGCATCAGCACGTGCCAGAAAAAGTATATTTCGCCTGTAAGAATTAAGTACTACCAGTGCATCCATGACGGCATTCTGGTGGTTAAGTGCAAAAATCACGGGTTTGTTTCTGGGGATCCGGTCTTTGTTTGCAACCTGGATTTTCCGGTAGAAAATACGGCCACAAAAAATTTCATAATAGAATATAAGATAATATCCAATGGAAAATTCATCGATATTCTTTTTCTTCTTCTTCATTAAAAAATTGGATTAGGTTATTTCACCATTAACTTTCCTGACTAAATTAGAAAAATTATTTTTAACCCTGAAGATTAAGTATTTTTGATCAGTTAAATTATGCCTGATGACAAACCCGGAAAACAAGTTTATTGAGATCCATCCTAAAAAAATAAATAAAAATATCTTCTCCATGATGGATGATGACTGGATGCTGATCACTGCCGGAAACAAAGAATCCTTTAATGCCATGACTGCCAGCTGGGGTGCAGCAGGAATACTGTGGAACAAACCGGTTGCTATTTGCTTTATAAGGCCCCAGCGTTATACATTCAGTTTCATGGAGAAAAGTGATTTTTATACACTCTGTTTTTTTTCTGAAAAGGAAAGGCCTATCCTGGATTATTGTGGATCTACGTCGGGACGGGACACTGATAAAATAAAGGATACCGGGCTGAAACCTCTATTTACATCAAACGGTGCCATATATTATGAACAAGCCAGACTCGTTCTGGAATGCAGGAAACTCTATTCCGCGAGACTGGAAGAAGGTAACTTTCTGGTTAAAAAGATCATATCGGCAAATTATCCGACAAAGGATTTTCATAA
>CAZEKO010000419.1:0-1893 GCA_964512775.1 uncultured Bacteroides sp.
CTCTATGCTCCATGCCCCATGCTATCATATTTAAGAAGTAATTTTTACATTTTTTAAAGATTTATATTATTTTAGTATATTTGATAAACTTTAAAAATCAGGTGATCAATCTGATTTTATATTTGATAAATAAATAACCCCGGATGAATTGTATCATTATCGAAGACGATCCTTTATCAGTCAGGATAATTCAGGAATTTATCCGTAAGACGACTGATCTGAACCTGGTACATACTTTTTCCAATGCGATCGATGCAATTAATATCCTTCAGACTGATGAATCTATTGAGTTGATATTTCTTGATATTGAACTGCCGGAAATGAGCGGTTTGGAATTCCTGGACTCAATTAAAGAGGCTCCGCAGGTGATAATAATATCTTCAAAAGGATTATATGCAGCCGATGCCTTTAATTATGAAGTGGCAGATTACCTGGTCAAGCCCATTACTTATGCCAGATTTTACAAAGCTATCCAGCGTGCCAGGAAACGCATGGAAAAGGATAAACTGGATAAGATTGGCAGAAGTGAAATATTCATTAAAAAAGATTCTACACTGGTCAGGCTGAAATACGATGAAATTCTGTGGATTGAAGCCCTTGAAAATTATGTCATCTTCAATACCTTCAATGAGAAATTCACAATTCATTTTACTATGAAGGCTATTGAACAGAAGCTTCCGCAGGACAAATTCACCCGTGTCCACAGGTCATTTATCGTAAATACAAGCAGCATTGATGCTATAGAGGACAATTCGGTGCTGGTAAAAGTTCATGACGGAACAAAATCAATTCCCATAGGTAAGTCTTATAAGGATAAACTTATGGGAGATATAAACCTGATCGTTAAATGACCGGAAATCATGCTCTCCAGCCGGCAACTATTCCTTCAATATATTGGCCAGACATCGGACACTCCCCTTATGCTTGAAATTGACAGGGCAGAGGGTATCTGGTTATTCTCTGCAGATGGCAGGAAATATGCCGATATGATTTCAGGTGTATCGGTCAGTAATATCGGTCACAGGAATCCGGATGTAATCAAGGCGATAAAGAAACAACTGGATAAACATATGCATCTGATGGTATATGGTGAATACATCCAGGCACCACAGGTCAAACTTGCTAAACTGCTGGCAGAAAATCTCCCCTCGGGATTGAACTGTACATATTTTGTCAATTCTGGAAGTGAAGCAATAGAAGGAGCCATGAAACTGGCAAAACGTTTTACCGGCAGACCGGAAATCATTGCTTTTTGGAATGCTTATCATGGGAGTTCCCAGGGAGCGTTGAGTGTGCTGGGAGGGGAAGAATATAAGAATTCCTTCCGGCCTTTATTGCCGGCTATAACCTTCCTTGAATTCAATAATTTCCCGGATCTGGATAAAATTAACAAAGGAACTGCCTGTGTTATAATTGAACCCATCCAGGGAGAAGCAGGTGTCAGATTACCGCACGAGGATTTCCTTGAAGCCTTAAGAGAAAAATGCACTGAAACAGGAGCACTGCTGATTTTTGATGAGATCCAGGTGGGATTCGGCAGGACCGGAACCTTATTCTCTTTTCAGGATTGGGGAGTCGAACCTGATATCCTGGTTCTGGCAAAAAGTCTTGGAGGAGGACTTCCGCTGGGGGCATTTATCTCCTCCCACGAAACCCTCTCAGCATTTAAAACTAAACCGGCACTCGGACATATAACCACATTCGGGGGGCATCCTGTTTCGTGTGCCGCCGGATTGGCTTCACTGGAAGTCCTTCTGAAAGGCAATATCATTGAACAGGTCAGAAAAAAAGAACAATTATTCAGGGAAAATCTCGTTCATCCGTTAATAAAGGAAATCCGGGGCAGAGGATTGCTAATGGCAGTGGAAATGGGAGATAAAGAGATAGTCAAAC
>CAZEKO010000420.1:0-1889 GCA_964512775.1 uncultured Bacteroides sp.
TTCATGATCGAAAAAGATGTAGTGGAAGTGATAGGTTGTGAAGAACTCACTGAACAATAACTACTTGTTAAACCATTAAATCTGATAACAATGAGCTTTATACAAACATTAATAAACGGCGAGCAGGGATTGTTCAAATCTGTTACCCTGACGCCCATGCAAAAACTGACACTCCGTTTCGTAGTAGTTGGTCTGATATACTATGGATTCGTCGTGATTGAAGGAATGTTGATGAGGATTTATGAAATTACTCCGGTAGCTTTTATTAAGCAGAACCAATTCTTTGCTATAATGACTGCTCATCCGTTGGTAGGAATTTTTGGTTCAACATATTCAATTGTTTGCGGAGCATTTCTTTTCCTGGTTCCTTTTTTGATGAAAAAACCGATATGGAGTTTTAAACTGGCAAACTGGACATTTATCCTGATTACAGCAGGTACTTTTATTTTCTGGTCTGCCGGTTTCATTTCTCATTATGCTCCCTTATATACACTTTATTGGCCTTTACCAGCTGACTTTAACCAGTTTAATCCGGTTGGTGGTGCTATTTTCATTCTGGGGATCGCTATTGTCATGCTTGGGACAGTATTTTTCATTATTAATATTTTTGGCACTATTACTTATACCCCGCAGGGATGGGAAAAGCAACCTGCAGGAGCTTTACTGGCATCTGCAATCGGGTACAGTGGTGCGGAAAATCTTTTCAGGAAAAAAGAAAAAAGAAAAGAACACCTGGTTTCTTTGCCGGTCGCTGCTATTGCACGCGGAACCATTGATATGACATTTAATACTGCAGTAATTCTTTTCACCGGAGTCCTGATCCTGGTATATATGGTCGCAGCTATACTTGGTTTTGATCTGAAAGAAACTGCCATTGATGCTTTACTTTATAAAAACTGGTTCTGGTGGGGTCTGGATCTGATTGCAGATGGGCTCGTACTGATATTTGTTGCAGGAACCTGGTATCTGCTTGCAACTCTTATAACCGGCAAACCATTATTTATGCAGAACATTGCCCGTGCGGCATTATTACTTGAACTTATTGTTTCATGGACTGTCTGGTCACATCATCTTCTTTCTGACCAGGCCCAGCCGGGAATACTGAAAGTCATATCAGGTGAATTCGTAACGGCATTTGAACTAATCACCCAGGGGCTTGCATTCTTTATTACTCTAGTCACTTTATGGAGCGCCCGCCCACTGAAAATGACGAATGAATTGAAATTCTTACTGGGAGGACTGCTTGGATTTGCCCTGGCAGTGCCAGCCGGAATTATGCAGGCAGATGTAGGATTGAACCGGATATTGCATAACACCCAGTGGGTAGTCGGCCCCCATGTTCATGTCGCAGTCCTGATTGGTCTTACAATGACACTCTATGCTGCTGTTTATATATTATTCCCAATTTTAACAAATGGAGCAAAGCTATACAGCCAAAAATTAGCAAATATTCATTTCTGGTGTCATCTGGCTGGCGGGATAGGAATGGGTGCATTCATGGGGATGGCTGGATTAAAGGGAATGTTAAGACGATCATTGTATATTGAAGGAGAGTACAATATTTATATGATATTTGCCGGTATCTGCGGAGGTTTGTTATTAATAGCCTTTCTGTCGTTTTTTATAAATATTGTCATGAGTGTGGGATTACAAGGAGTTATTGGAATCTTCAGGCCTTCGAAAATGGATCCCAAGGTTCTCCTTCCGGTGAAATAAAAAGTACTGGTAATTCTTGGCTAACTTAAATTAAGATATAAATTAAGTGGCAAGTATTTATTAAATTTATTTCCATAAAAGATCCGCAGAATGAAAATAACTAATAAAACTTTACAAATACTGATCATTTATCTTCTGCTAACAATCATTTTGGGATGCACACCTTCTGTTGA
>CAZEKO010000421.1:0-1883 GCA_964512775.1 uncultured Bacteroides sp.
TGAAATGGTGCCCAGTAAAATGGTGCCGGGTATTGTTTCATAACTTCCCGCTGGGCTAAACCCAGTGCTTCCTGTGGGGAATGATTTTCAAGATATTTGTAAAAATTTGTCATAAGGAGGGCCGTTGGCTGATCAGCCACGCTCCATAGACTGACAATAACAGCAGGCGAGCCTGCATATAAAAATGCACGGCTGAGTCCGATAATATCATCACCCTGGCTGAGATCGCCAAGCCCTGTTTGACAGGCACTTAATGTAACCAGCCTGGCATTAAGGTTGAGTCCGAAAACTTCTGATACTGTTAGTAGTCCGTCATCCTCATCTGTTGGAGCAAATAATAAATATGAGTATAGAGGCTGGATTGGATCAAGAATCCCATGTGTTGCCAGATGAACATATTCATATAACGATCCATTCTCTTTGAGAAATGTTTCAGTCGATCCATTCTCGTAGAGTGAAGTAATATCAGTGTACAGGTTTTTTATCTGATCAACTTCTGCTTTTGTCCCGGGAAGTCCTGAGAAATCCCCCAGTCCCATATCCCCAAGAGCCATTGCAATAATGTGTTTTTCCGGATTATTTTTTTTCTCTTCACTTAACAGATATACACTTGCAGACGGAGTATAGAAAATGTTATATTTTTCGATTAGATATTTACCATCCGGACAGATCAATGCCTGGAAAGGCAGAAAATGAAGTGATCCATGTGGTATTATGCCAATGTTTTTATAACCGCTGATGAGTTTTTCTATAGGGGCGATAAGTATTGAATAATCTTTTATAAAGAGCTCCCTGCCGGATAAGTGCCTCCCATCTTCAGTTGTGATTACCCTGGTACCCAGGTCTTCATCTCCTGAACCCCGGAATTCTGATGTTCTTCTGATAGCCTGCCGGCTTTCTGTTACAGAGGAAGAAACAGTATTTGCCGGGATTTTTTGTACGTCAAATTTCATCCCATCCACCGTTAAAACCCAAATTGCCAGGTATTCGTCTCCTGTCCAGTATGAGAGAAGTGCAGATTCAGCGTCAAGTTTGCGACGCACCGATTCAGGATCAGCAGGTTCAATGCTGACTATAGAGGCATATTCATGGTTTGTAAGTTTGATCTTCTCAAGTAAGGTATTATATTCTTCTCTGGATCGGAGCAATTCTTCTTCAACCTGGTAGCGGGATAATCCTCTCGATGTTCCCAGATTATTTTTCTGGATCATTTTTGAGAGAGCCTGGACACGCAGCCTCAGATCTTGTTCACGATTCACTAATTCTTTATCAGGCGTGTTTTTTATACTGATTTTCCGGTTTCCGATCATATCGAGAAAAGCCCTTGCCCTGGCTCTTTCTGAATATGAAAAAGCAGATGCTCCATCTCCTGACTCAAGCAGGATCCGGATCAACCGGTCATATACCTTAACCTTATCATTAATATACCTGCTTTTATATTCCTCGATAGTAAATTTACCTCTGATCCCTTCAATTATTTGGATTGATTTTTTATATGCATCAATGGCAGAATCGGGTTGTTGTGTCAGTTCGAATAACCTGCCCTTTTGATACCATATTTCCCATTTTGTTTCTTCTTCGGAAGCATAGCCAGATGCATCACGAAGGTAATTACTGGCTTTATCAAAATTACCAGAATTGATATTTATATTACCAAGCCTTACATTTGCTTTTGCTATACCTTCCTTGATACCGGCGGTACTGAAAAAACCTATGGCATTTAAATATTCTTTGACTGCATCATCAATCTTTCCGGATTCATAGTTCAATTCACCCATTCTCAGTGAGGCAAGTCCGGATGCAACATCTGCATTGATTTCCAGGTAGAATTGTTGCGCCTGTTGTATATTTCCCAGCCGCATATCAGATGAAGCCTGTAGGGC
>CAZEKO010000422.1:0-1878 GCA_964512775.1 uncultured Bacteroides sp.
ACATCAGCTGCTGGTTCTGCAGTTAATACTTCCACTTCCTGTGGTTTCTCTTCAGTAATAGCCTGTGGTTTCTCTTCAGCGCTGGTCTCTGACTCCTTGTTATCAGCTTCAGTTTCAACTTTAATATCCTGAGGTTCTTCCTCAACTTTTTCCACCGGGTGCTCAGTAGTTACTTCTGCTTTTACCTTTTTCCCGGATGAAGCTTTTGTTTTCGCTGCTCCTTTATCTACCTTTTCACTTTTGACTTCCTTTTCACTTTTGACTTCCTTCTTACTTTCAACTTTTTTAACCCGCTCTCCCTTTTCAGAAGCAGATTCTTTTTCTTTCTTTGTCATATAAAAAATAATTAATAATTAGTAAGTTAGACATTATTTTAATTTATTTGAGCTGCAAAATTATAATTTTATTCTGATTTGAAACACTGTTCATGATAAATAAGTTAATTTCTTAAAAACACATATCTTTAGACTTTTTATAAATAAAAGCAAGTCAGATGAAAATTACTATTATCGGAACCGGTTATGTCGGTCTTGTCACAGGGACTTGTTTTGCTGAAACCGGTGTAGAGGTTACATGTATTGATAAGGATAAAGAAAAGATAAATAAGCTTAAAAATGGCGTTGTCCCAATCTTTGAACCTGGTCTTGAAAAAATGGTAGAAAGGAACATTCAGAAACAGACATTATCTTTTTCTACAGACATCAGATCCTCCCTTCCTGACTCAGACGTAGTATTTATCGCAGTTGGCACTCCACAGGAAGAGGATGGAAGTGCCGATCTGAAGAATGTCCTGGAAGTAGCCCACGATATCGGGAAAATAATAGAAAAATATATCGTGATCGTCACAAAGAGCACTGTTCCTGTTGGTACTGCCGGGCAGGTGAGAGATGCAATACTGTATGAACTGAAAAAACGTAATATGGAAATACCTTTCGATTTGGCTTCCAATCCTGAATTCCTTAAAGAAGGAGATGCAGTGGAAGATTTCCTCAGGCCTGACAGGATTGTTATTGGTGTCGATTCCGAATCTGCTGAGAAAATTATGAAAAGATTATATCACCCGTTTCTCCTGAATAATCACCCATTAATCTTCATGGACATTCCCTCTGCAGAACTGACCAAATATGCTGCTAATTCTATGCTTGCAACTAAAATCAGTTTTATGAATGAGATTGCCAACCTTTGTGAGCTGACGGGGGCAGACGTAAATATGGTCAGGATTGGGATTGGTTCTGATCCCAGGATAGGGAATAAATTTATTTATGCTGGTGCAGGATACGGAGGATCATGCTTCCCTAAAGATATCAGGGCTCTGATCAAAACTGCTGACGAGAAAGGTTATTCACTTAAAATCCTTAATGCCGTTGACAAAGTCAATAATGCCCAAAAAGAGGTTCTTTTTAGCAAAATTCTCAAGCATTTCAACCAGGATATTGAAAACAGGATAATTTCCATCTGGGGATTATCTTTTAAACCAAATACTGATGATATGAGGGAAGCCCCGGCATTAACTATCATAAATAAACTTCTGGAAAAAAAGGCACGGATAAATGTATACGATCCTGTTGCAATAGATGAATGCCGGCGAAGGATTGGCAATGTTATCAATTATAACAAAGACCGGTATGAAGCGTTAATAGATTCAGACGCCCTGATCGTAATAACTGAATGGCCCGAATTCAGAGTACTTAATTACAGAGTAATGGAAAAGCTAATGAAAGAAAAAGTGATTTTTGATGGGAGGAATATTTATGATCCTTCTGAAATGAAAGAATTTGGCTTTACCTATTATGGAATCGGAAGACGAAGTCATTGAATTAATAGGATTCCAGCGAAAATATTTATTTGATCAATTATGAAAAGAATACTTATTACAGG
>CAZEKO010000423.1:0-1873 GCA_964512775.1 uncultured Bacteroides sp.
AAAGGAATAAAAGGTGTGGTTATTATTTCAGCCGGTTTTAAAGAAGTCGGGGAAAAGGGGCTGGAGAGGGAAAAACAACTCCGGCAGATCGCTGAAAAATACGATATTTCTATAATCGGTCCAAACTGCCTCGGTATCATAAACACCGATCCGCTTATTAATCTTAATGCTTCATTTGCCCGTAAAATGCCTGAGCAGGGCAATATAGGATTCCTGTCTCAAAGCGGTGCCCTTTGTACAGCAGTCCTGGATTATGCCCATGCAAAGCATATAGGCTTTTCGAAATTCATAAGTTTCGGTAATAAGGTCGATATCAGCGAGATTGACCTGATCTATTATTTAATGGAGGATAACAAAACCCGGGTCATATTATTGTATCTTGAAGAGGTTACCGATGGCCGTGAGTTAATGCAGGCGGCAAGAGATGTTATAAGGCTGAGCGGAAAACCTGTCCTGCTTCTTAAAGCAGGTCGCACAGAAGCCGGAGCTTTGGCAGCTGCATCACATACCGGATCACTTGCCGGAAACGATGAAATATTTGATGCAGCTTTTAAACAAGCCGGAATAATCCGATGCGACAATATCGAAGAAATGTTCAATATTGCAATAGCATTTGCATATCAGCCGGCGCCAAAATCGAATAAGGTTGCCATTATCACAAATGCCGGCGGCCCGGGTGTTTTAACTACCGATGCTGCTATACATGATGGACTTCAGCTTGCCAGGTTCTCAGAAGAAACCACAAAGGAGTTTAAAAAATATTTACCTGCAAATGCAAATATTAAAAATCCTGTTGATGTGGTTGGTGATGCTCGTGCCGACAGGTATAACATTGCCATGAACGGAGTCTTTAAAGAAGATGATGTAGATGCAGTTTTCGTGATTCTGACACCACAATCGATGACAGATATCGAAACAATTGCAAGAGAGGTGGTAAAAGTCTCAAAACAATATTCCAAACCGGTTTATGCATCCTTTATGGGAGAAACAGATGTTGCTGCCGGCGTTGATATTTTACTGAGAAATAAAATACCACATTACATCCTCCCGGAATCTATGTGCCGGAGCTTCTCGCGGGTTTACCGCTTTTACCGCGATCTTGACAAAGACCTCCATCCACAGCATATTTATAACGATATTAACATAAAAAAGGTTCACGCAATATTAGACGAAGCCAGCCGTAATAATCACCTCTATCTGCCTGAAAATGAAGCTACAAAGATTCTTGAAATATATGGATTCCCGATTGTCTCCGGAGAAATGGCAACCTCACCAGATGAAGCAGCTTCAGTTGCACAGAATATCGGATTTCCTGTGGTAATGAAAATCATATCAGATGATATTATACATAAATCTGATGTAAAAGGTGTTGTACTGAATGTGAGTTCAGGTGAAGAAGCCAGAAAAACATACAGATCCATAACAGAGAAAGTTTTACAGATCAAACCAGACGTAAGAATTAACGGGATACGGGTAAGCAAGATGATACAATCAGGTGAGGAAGTAATACTGGGGGTAAAAAGGGATCCATCATTCGGACCTGTTATAATGTTTGGACTTGGTGGAGTTTATGTTGAAGTTTTTAAAGATGTGAGTTTCAGGATTGCCCCGATTGACGAAATAATTGCCGACTCCATGATAAAACAAATAAGATCATTTAAAATACTTGATGGGATAAGGGGAAACGTGCGACGTGATATTACAGCAATAAAAGAATGCCTTATGAGATTGAGCCAGCTGGCCATAGATTGCCCTCAAATTAATGAACTGGATATTAATCCATTAATAGTTCTGGATGAAGGGAAAGGGTGTTATGTGGCCGACGCACGTATCATGCTGAATACATCGACAAAACAATCCAGAACATAATAGT
>CAZEKO010000424.1:0-1872 GCA_964512775.1 uncultured Bacteroides sp.
TTGTCTTTCTTATTCATATTTTGCTAAGTAAGATTAGACATTAAGAATAAGGTAAAGATAGAAAATCTAATATAGCCTGAGAATATTTATTAAATTGCGTTAAAACAAAAAATATGGAATCAGATAGAAGGAAATTTATCAGAGGATCTGTATCAGCCATGGGGGCTATAGTACT
Organism: uncultured Bacteroides sp.; assembly: GCA_964512775.1. Taxonomy (GTDB): domain Bacteria; phylum Bacteroidota; class Bacteroidia; order Bacteroidales; family SM23-62; genus LJUQ01. Next base: position 176 of record CAZEKO010000424.1, read on the forward strand.
TTCATCATTTTTTAAAAAATCTTATGGAAGAGATTTAAAGGAGGCTCTTAATTCTGTAAGGGGAATTGAAGCCGGGAGTATTGCCCGTGATGAAGATATCTGGCATTATGTTCAGAATGCCTTTACATCTTCATCAAATATAATGAACCTGAATAATGGGGGAGTGAGTCCCCAGCCAAAAGTTGTCCAGGAAGCATTTGAAAGTTACACCCGCTTCAGTAATGAAGGTCCGGCCTATTATATGTGGGAAGTGTTAGGAGAGGGGAGGGAATCGGTTCGGCGTGATCTGGCTGAATTGGCCGGATCATCGTCTGAAGAGCTGGCGATTGTCAGAAATACTACTGAAGCACTTGAAACAGTCATTTTTGGCCTAAATTTAAAAAAGGGTGATGAGGTAGTTTTGACAAAACAGGATTACCCAAATATGATCAATGCATGGAAGCAAAGGGAAAAAAGAGATGGTATTGTATTGAAATGGATAGATCTTCCCCAGCCAATAGAGGATGAATCAGCAATAGTAGAAGCTTACAGGGAGCAATTTACAAACAGGACAAAAATTATTGAGATCATGCATATGATCAATTGGAACGGACAGATACTCCCGGCTAAAAAACTGGCTGATGCTGCTCATATGGAAGGCATCGAAGTCCTTGTTGATGGAGCACATACATTTGCTCATCTTGATTTTAAAATACCAGATCTGGATTGTGATTATTATGGTACAAGTTTGCATAAATGGTTATGTGCACCTTTTGGAACAGGAATGCTGTATGTAAAAAAGGATAAGATATCAAAAATCTGGCCATTAACTGCGCCTGCAGAGCCTGAAAGCAACGATATCCGGAAATTTGAAGCGATGGGAACACGTTCATTTCCAGCTGAACTGGCAATTGGTGCTGCAATTAACTTTCACGATATGATAGGATCAGAAAGAAAAGAGGCACGACTTCGCTATCTGAAAAATTACTGGATGGATGCATTGGGTGATATTAAGGGCATTAAATATTTTACATCAGTCAAACCTGAATTCTCATGTGGCCTTGGTAATTTTGGAATCGAAGGAAAAGATCCGGCAGATATACAAAAAAAACTGCTTAGTAAGTACAAGATTTATACTGTTGCAATGGTATGGGAAAATATTAATGGAATCCGGGTTACACCTAATGTATATATTACAACCAGTGATCTGGATAAATTTATTGAAGCGGTACATGAAATTGCGGAGGGATGATTGGGGCTGCATCAAAAGCAGATTTAAATGCAAATCGCTGACTTTTGATTCTTGCTAAAGATTTGATATTAAGACAAATATATTTTATACACTTTGAAGTAATTTTAGTAATTCCACATTTAAATCTGCTTTTGATGCAGCCCCAATTAAAAAATAAGTGATATTACTTTGCTGCTATAGCTGAAATCTCGATACTTGCCCCCAGTGGCAGATTTACCACTTCAATGGCCTCTCTGGCAGGGAATTTCTCCTTGAAAAAACTGCCATATACTTCATTCATGGCTTTATAATCCGCAATATCGGTAAGGAATACAGTACATTTAACAACATCATCGTACGTCATATTGTTTGCCTTTAGGATCGCCCCGATATTTTCCATAACCTGCCTGGTCTCATTTTTAATATCCCCTTTCAGTAATTCTCCGGTTTCCGGATTAATCGGGATTTGTCCTGAAATAAAAAGTAT
>CAZEKO010000425.1:0-1869 GCA_964512775.1 uncultured Bacteroides sp.
CTGAATTTTGATTATCCACTTCTTTTACCGGTAAATGGATTTGTCGAAATGCTGGAAAATGCCTGGCACAGGATAGAAGGGAGAAATCCGGGTTTGATTGCCGTAATGGCTGAGGAAGAGACACTTGCGGATGTGGTTGAAAACAGGAATCTTGTCAGCCATCTGAACAGGATAGAAGGTATCAACAGTGTTCTCCTGGCTCCCCAAAATCTTGAAATAAGCAATGGCATGGTTTCCTACCTGGGGAAACCAGTAGGCTTGATATTCATGGATTTTAACACCAATGTCCTTCTGGATCTGCACAGGAAACATAATCTGGAACCAGTATTACAGGCAGTCCGGGAAGGCCGGGTAATCAATCCAAGGGGAACTGAACCTGTTAATTCGAAAGGGGTATTTGAAGTATTGACTGATCCCGGTAAGAAACAGCTTTTTAATCCGGAAACTATCAGAAGAACACCCTGGACCCGGCAATTTTTCGACAGAAAAACAACCGGTCCGGATGATAAGGAAATCCCTGACCTGGTGGAATGGACAAGGAAAAACTGGTATAATCTTGTCCTTAAACCAGAACGGGGATATTCAGGAAAGGGAGTAAAAGTAGGAGGGAAGGATATTGATATTGATAATATTATTGAGACAGCCCTGAAGGCTGGTGATTATATTGTTCAGCAAAAAATCCCACTGGGATTATGGGGGGAAATGATTCCGGAACTTGATTCAGCAACGGAATCCGTCGGATTGAAGCAATTCCAGACAGATTTCAGGTGTCTTTTTGGTAAGGGTGTGTTAATGGGTTTCCTTGGAAGAGTTGGTGGTATCCCTACAAATGTCGGAAGTGGCGGGGGAGTTCAGCCACTTGCTGTTGTTGAAGAAAATACAGACATCCGTAGTCTTACAAACAGAATAAATGAAGCCATAATTAATCTGGGATTTGAAAAGGTAGCCGGGATTTCTGAATTTCAGGATGGGCTTGCAATGGAGAACCGGTTTACCTATCTCCTCGGTCCCATTAAAATAGCACTTCGTCCCAGATTACTTAAGATCTCCCAAATGAAGGCTCTTGAAAAGTATTGCGAGGGTATTTGGTCTGATTGCCTTATCCTTGAAGAAATGTGGAAATCAGGCAGTCTTGGTATCAGAATGGAGATTGATCCTGAGGAGCTTGAGATTATAAAATCACAGCCATGGAACGGATCGCCGGCTATTCTTGCAACAGATGGTTTATTTAGCTTTGGTGCTCATATATTATGAAATTTTCAGTTAAAAAAGACTGGTGGAAAAGCATTTTCGATGAAGTCTACCTTCTTACGGATGCAAGGACGGTATGTGATGATGAACTTACTGGCAGGGAGGTGGATTTTATTATGACTTTTCTGAACATTGGGAAGAATTCAGCTATCCTTGATTTATGTGGAGGTCAGGGGAGGCATTCTCTTGAACTTGCAAGACGAGAATTTAAGGATCTTACCGTGCTGGATTATTCCGGATACTTACTGGAACTTGGTCGGAAAAAAGCGAATGAAGAGGGTTTAAATATTCAGTTTATTCAGGGTGATGCCAGGTGCACCAATCTGCCAGAAGGAAGGTTTCATTATATTATCCTGATGGCCAGCTCGTTTGGTTATTTTGCAAAGGACAGCGAGAATTTAAAAATACTGGAGGAGTCATATCGGGTACTTTCACCTGGTGGAAAATTAATGCTGGATATTCCGGACAAAGATTATATCCTCAATAATTTCAGACCTTCATCTTTTCACAAGGTGAATGATGATATCAGTGTAAGAAGACAAAGATTAATCAGAGGAAACGTAATCTACAGTAAAGAGACGGTATTATCAGAAATTAAGGGATGCATCCGGGAAAACA
>CAZEKO010000426.1:0-1866 GCA_964512775.1 uncultured Bacteroides sp.
CCAAACAATCTTTAAAGACAGGATTAACCAGATCTCTGTAATAAGCATTTTCCCATCGGAGGGAATAGCTCTGGTAATCCTGGCGCTGAGCAAAGGTGCTGGCGTCAATGGAAGAGACTATATATCTTTTCTCCTTATCAAAAAAATATTTCAGGAAGTTATTTTCTATTTTCGGTATAATATCCTGAGTCTTTTTGAGGATTTCTTTATCTCCTAATATAGCTGAAATGCGGTTCATTGATCTTGCAGCGCAATAAAAAGTTGAATTATTAAATGCACTGATATCATTACCGGTTTCTCCCGTCAGATTCATAAAATCCGGGGTAAGAGATAGCCCAAGACAGAGGCCGGTTTCTTTTACCTCCTTGGCAAGTGCCATATTGAAAATCTTTTTTGCAAATTCATAGTTATCCTTAAGTCCTTCAATATCATTAGTCTGATCATAATATAATTGAAGCAATGTAATATACATACATTGGGCCGGAATAGAGGAAATCAGCTTTGGTTTCATATCGTATGTCAGTGCATGTATAATTCCACCAGCAGGATCAGCAGTTTCCTTATAGAACTTCAACAAGTTTTTAATGTGCTCCGTATCACCCCAATAAGCAGTTGAACTGTTGTTTGACATTCCATCCCAACCCCAGATCCAGTAATTAGAAGTTTTAGCCCTTGTCCCACCAGGGTAATCTGTAATTTTTAGCGCTTCATTGTACATCGGCATCATACTGAAATAGCTGTTTAACTCCTGATCAGGGCTGATTAATTCAGGCATCGCTTTTCTGATGTTTTCATACCTGCTAAACTGCTTTTCAATTTTTTCTTTTTGGTTTGATGAAAGTTCCATATTTAACTTTTGAGCATCGGATTTACTGCTTCCAAAAGTTATTATAAAACAATATGTTTTGCCTGGTTCAAGTGGGGGGCTTAGCAATTGATGAACATTAATATTCCCGTCAACTTTATACTTTAAAGGAAAATTAGCTCCAATTGCACAGCAAAGGGTATAATCATCCGCAGTTTTGTCAGGATCAGCTATAGGATCAAAATACCCTCCAACAAGCAAATTTTCATCATTGTTAAAGTTCCAATTCTTCCATTGTCTTCCCGGAGCAGTCGGAACCCGGATATCGCGTGCATCGCCGCATGAAAGTGCAAATGCAGTACCAAAATCAAACTTAAACCGATACCCGGCAGGCAAATTTTCAGGAGTGATCATCTGGAAAACAATCGATTGATTAATTGCCATCACGCGATGGATGAATTTCATATTATCAAAACTCCACTCAGATTCCACTCCAAAGGGCCAGATTTTATTATTTGTATACTCTGGAATATAATTCATATCCTCCTTCACAAGATAATAACGAAACCCGTCCCATAAATTCCTTAAAAAAATTGTTTCATGTCCTACAAAATATGCAGAAGTTGGATTATAATAATCAACTTGAATAATACCCTTTTCCTCAAATGCAAATGCAAGGCGGCTATCGGCAAACCAGCGTGGTGTTTGTGGTATACCTGATTTGCTATAGATTACACCTTTCTGGACAGTAAAATCAACATCGTTTTCATGCCCAGGAAAAGCATACAAATTCATGGAATAGTTTATACAGCAAAACAACCAGATAATAAATAATTTTCTTTTCATGTGCTTATTTTTTGTTTCTTAAAATAGTAATTATTTAATACTAATTGAAACCGGCTCATCATATCTTAAATTTAATTCAAGGGAAGCCAGCTTCAAATCAGCATTGAAATCCACTTTAACCTTTTTATTATGAATTTTTACGATCGGTAATTTCTCTGATGATATTTTTAAATAATTCAACCCTGCTCCTTCAACCTGTGTTTTTATTATTCCCT
>CAZEKO010000427.1:0-1855 GCA_964512775.1 uncultured Bacteroides sp.
TGCATGCATCCTATTAATAAAGTTTAACAAAATCTTAAATCATGAAAACACTTATTTCATCATTAGCGATTCTGATCATATATGCTTTGCTGACTGCAGCTGGTGAGTCAACGGTTATTACCGGGAAAGTCACCGATGATCAGGGAACACCATTAGCAGGTGTAAATGTTCTGGTAAAAAAATCCACCAGGAGTACGATTACCGATATAAATGGTGCATACCGGTTAACCGTGATGCCTGAGGATAAAATTCTGGTCTTTTCTTATGTTGGTTATGCAACGAAGGAAATCAATATCAATGGCCGGACTGTTATCAATGTCAAACTTTCCCCTGAGGTAGTTGAGCTAAAGGAAGTCATTGTTGCTGAAGATGCAGTTCAATCAAAAGTCGAAATGGCCAGCCCTGTAAGGAGTAGTTACAATATGAAAATGGTTGGCGGATTGAATACATCCTATGATGCGATGGTCCCCGATTTCAATACAGAAGGATATTCAACAATTCATGAGAACGGGTATAAGGAAGTATTGAACCAGCCACTTTCAACTTTTTCTATTGATGTCGACAGGGCTTCCTATTCAAATGTCCGCAGGTTTATAAACATGGGTCAGCTGCCTCCTGTTGATGCAGTCAGGATCGAGGAAATGATCAACTATTTTTCCTATAATTATCCTGAACCTAATGGGGAGCATCCATTTACAGTTTATACTGAATTATCCGTTTGTCCGTGGAATTCGAAGCATCAACTTTTACACGTAGGTCTGAAAGGGAAGAGCATGGATAAATCGGAATTACCACCGTCCAATCTTGTTTTCCTCATTGATGTCTCCGGATCCATGAGCGATGCCAATAAGCTGCCACTGCTGAAATCTGCATTCCAGCTGCTCGTGAAGGAATTGCGTCCTGAAGACCGGGTTGCCATCGTTGTTTATGCCGGTGCAGCCGGACTTGTTCTGGAATCAACTCCGGGAAGTGAAAAAGAAAAGATCCTTGAAGCCATCGAACGTCTTCAATCCGGTGGAACTACAGCCGGAGGTGCAGGATTGCTGCTGGCATATAAGACAGCTGAAGAAAAATTTATTGAAGGAGGTAACAACCGGATTATCCTGGCCACAGATGGTGATTTTAATACAGGAGTTTCAAGCAATGCAGATATGGAACGTATAATTGAAAAGGAAAGGGAGAAAGGTATATATATAACTGTCCTTGGATTCGGAATGGGTAATTATAAAGATGATAAAATGGAAATCATTGCAGATAAAGGCAATGGCAATTATGCATATATAGACAATATCCAGGAAGCACGGAAAACTATGATAAGTGAATTTGCAGGTACGCTTTTTACGATTGCCAAAGATGTCAAGTTCCAGCTGGAATTCAATCCTGCCAGGGTTAAAGCATACCGCCTTATAGGATATGAAAACAGGTTATTGAATGATGAAGACTTTAATGACGATAAAAAAGATGCCGGTGAAATGGGCGCAGGACATACTGTCACAGCATTATATGAGCTGATACCTGCTGGTTCAGAAGAGGATGCAGGCAGCATTGACCCCTTGAGATACCAGACTAACTCATCACCTGTAAAACCTAATCCGAACGCAGAACTTTTAACTGTTAAGCTCAGATACAAACAGCCTGATGGACTTACCAGTATACTGTATGAAAATCCGGTAAAAGGCAGGATAATGAATTTATGTGCTGCCTCTGAAGAATTTCGTTTTGCGGCAGCTGTTGCGGAGTTTGGAATGCTTCTTCGTGATTCTGAATTCAAGGCAGAAGCCTCTATGGAGCAGGTACTCCAAATTGCACAGGGCGCAATGGGAACAGACGAAGAAGGATACCGTGCAGAATTTGT
>CAZEKO010000428.1:0-1848 GCA_964512775.1 uncultured Bacteroides sp.
AAATGAATTAACTATAAATACAGGAAAATGGATAAAATCGAACGTTCAAAAGCCTCTTATATTTTTGATGGGGTAACAGGTGATGTTCTGCCTGCTGATATGGTCAAAATAATTAATTCCTATGTAGAAACAGAAAATCTTTATACATCAGCAATCCGTGAAATATCTACAAAGCTGGAAAACCTGAATGACGAATTCAAATATACAAAAGACCGTAATCCAATCCACCAGATAAAGAGTCGTGTTAAAACGCCAATGAGTATTTTTTACAAGCTTCAAAGACGAGGCTTCGAGTTAAATGTTGAATCTGCCAAAACAAATCTGACAGATATAGCTGGTGTACGGATTATTTGCTCTTATATCGATGATATTTACCTTATAGCAGACTTGCTCACTTCTCAGGATGATATTGAGGTTATCCGCAGAACAGATTACATTAAAAATCCTAAGCCAAACGGTTATCGTAGCCTTCATCTGATAGTGACAGTTCCTGTTTTTTTATCTGATCGTACCGAGCTTGTAAAGGTCGAAGTTCAGATACGTACGATTGCCATGGACTTTTGGGCTTCACTTGAGCATGAACTTACATATAAGCTTACCGGCAAAAAGACAAAGGCTGTACTAAAAGAGCTGAAAGAGTGTGCCGATGTTATTGCAGAAACAGATAACAGGATGCAAAACCTGTACAATAATATTGTGGAATATTAAGCTTTGAAGTTTATAATAAACTAAATGAATCCAAAAACAAAAGTCGCTCGTTTATCAATAGCTTCAAATACTTTTTTAATAATTATGAAGCTGGTGGTAGGTATTATCAGTGGTTCGGTCAGTATTATTTCCGAAGCTATACATTCTTCGATGGACCTTTTAGCAGCTTTGATAGCTTATTTTTCAGTCAAAGTTTCCGATAATCCTCCGGACGTAAGGCATCCATATGGTCATGGGAAAGTTGAAAATATTTCCGGAGTCATTGAAGCAATTCTGATCTTTTTCGCTGCTGCATTGATCATTATTGGGGCGGTCAAAAAACTGGCCGGTAAGCCATATGAGCTTGAAATAATCTGGATAGGTGCACTTGTAATGTTTGCTTCTGCTGTTATTAATTCGATTGTATCGCATAAGCTTTATAAAATAGCCCGTCAGACAAAATCAATAGCACTTGAGGCTGATGCACTGCACTTAAAGACTGATGTTTATACATCGCTCGGGGTTGCAGTTGGATTAGTGCTTATTTTTATAACCGGTATCAAATGGTTAGATCCCATTGTAGCTATATGTGTTGCCATACTGATACTTTACGAATCGTACTCCTTACTTAAAAAGGCATTCTCTCCTCTTCTCGATACAGCATGGAGTGAAGATGAAATTAAAGTTCTGGAAGGGAAATTAAGTCAGATGAAAGTGAATTATCATGATCTGAGGACCCGTATTGCAGGTAATTACAGGTTTGTTGATATGCATGTCATAATATCTGAAAATGTATCTGTCGGAGATGCCCATAAGTTTTGTGATATGATTGAGAAAGAATTGTCTAAAAACTATGAAAACCTATCTGTAACAACTCATGTTGAACCTGATTAGGTCAATGGATTAAAGCATTCATTGCTGCCAATTCGCCTTCCTTAATTATCTCTTTTGCTTTATAAAAGTCATTAGATAATATGAAATTGTTCCGTTCAGCCTGGCAATGATAGAATAGAGATAGAAGTTAAAATTAAATTTATATCTTGACCATTTTAAAATTCAGAAACATGTTCAATACAAGAAAAAGCTTCGTAATAACAGCTTCAATCGCGATTTTATTGCTGTTAACTATGGGTTCCTGCAAAAAGGAATCACCATCAGACC
>CAZEKO010000429.1:0-1846 GCA_964512775.1 uncultured Bacteroides sp.
ATTATTTCCACATCCATAACACTTGCAGCAGTGTTTCTGCCGATTATTTTTCTGCAGGGCCTTACCGGGAAATTGTTCAGGGAATTTGGTGTCGTAATGGCAGGAGCTGTTATTATCTCTGCTTTTGTTTCGCTCACATTAACACCTATGATGAGTGCCCGCTGGCTTAAGCACACTGCACATCATAATATTTTTTACACACGTACTGCACCATTTTTTAATAACCTTATAAATGGTTATAACCGGTACCTGAAAAATTTTCTCCGTCGCAGATGGTTAGCATTTGTCATCATAGCTATTTCCCTTTCAATCATAGGCATTATTTGGCCCCTGTTACCCGGCGAGCTGGCGCCTATCCAGGATAAAAGCCAGCTTATGATATCAGCTACTGCACCTGAGGGAACCTCCTTTGAAAAAATGGATGAGTATATGCAAAAATTGGTAACCATCGTTGACACATTACCTGAAAAATATAGTTTTACTGCTCTGACAGCACCCGGATTTGGAGCATCTTCAACAAATTCAGGATTTGTTAGAATTACCCTGACTGAACCAGAAGAACGTGAAAGATCACAACAGGAAATAGTTGAATATCTCTCGAGAGTAGTTCGGCCATTAACGTTTGCCCGGTCGTTCGTAACCCAGGACCAGACCATAGGTGGAGGAAGAGGTTCCGGCCTGCCCGTTCAGTATGTTATTCAGGCCCCTAACCTGGATAAACTCAAAGCAGTCCTGCCGGTATTCATGGAAAAAGCACAGGCAGATCCAACTTTCCAGGTCGTTGATGTCAACCTGAAATTCAATAAACCTGAAATGACCATAATAATTGACAGGGAAAGGGCACGTACACTTGGTGTTACAATACGCGATATTGCCGAAACTCTTCAGCTTTACTTCAGCGGACAGCGTATGGGTTTCTTCATAAGGGATGGAAAACAATACCAGGTCATTGGCCAGGCCGACAGACAGTATCGCGATAAGCCACTTGACCTTAGTACCGCTTATGTAAGGAACCGGCAGGGAGATCTTATACAACTGGATAATTTAGTCCAGATATCTTACAGAAGTACTCTGCCGCAATTGTACAGGTTCAACCGTTATATTTCAGCCACAGTTTCAGCATCGACAAACAGCGGATATACTCTCGGACAGGGTATAGAAGCTATGGATCGTATCGCCAGCGATGTTCTCGATGATACTTTCTCAACAAGCCTTTCCGGTGTTTCGAGAGATTATATGGAAAGTTCAAATACTTTACTCTTTGCATTTTTACTGGCTCTCATCCTGATTTACCTGGTTCTGGCAGCCCAGTTCGAAAGTTATCGGGATCCACTGATCATAATGTTTACAGTCCCACTGGCAATCGCCGGGGCTCTGATTTCACTTCTGGTTTTTGGACAAACATTAAATATCTTTAGTCAGATCGGTATGATTATGCTTATCGGGATTGTAACTAAAAATGGTATACTGATCGTCGAATTTGCAAATCAGAAAAAAGCAAAAGGTGTTGAATTAAGACAGGCAGTTGCAGAGGCAGCAACTCAACGTTTCAGGCCTATTCTGATGACAAGTCTTGCTACAGTTCTAGGTGCTCTCCCAATAGCCCTTGCTTTAGGTGCAGGAGCTAAAAGCCGGATTTCAATGGGGATAGTTGTCATTGGTGGATTGGTATTTGCACTGGTTTTAACCCTTTTCGTGATACCTGCGCTGTACACATATATTTCAAGGATGAAAAAAATACCAGAAATAAAACAATCATGAATACACGTTTTATCTGTCTACTCTGCTGCCTATTTTTTCTCCGGACCATATCATTTGCCGGAGACACATTGAGTCTTTCAGAGGC
>CAZEKO010000430.1:0-1846 GCA_964512775.1 uncultured Bacteroides sp.
GAAGCTTCTGCACCGGGGAGAGAATAATGCCATGCACCATTGGCAAAATGAATGATCAGAAGTCCTCCGCCATTTTTAAGATAATTAACAAATGCTTCTTTGGAACCAGCGCTGAGCCCTTCCGGCTTTTCCCAGTTGCAATAATTCAGAACAAGGAAATCATATTTGCCAAGATCAAGCCGGGCCAAATCTTCAATATCTGTTGATACCTCTACCTTTATTCTTTTATCCAGCTCAAGAGACTCTTTAATAACCGGGGTAGTTTCCTGCCAGGGATGGTCGGGATGGTGATGGCCTGTAAGGATAAGTCCTGTGATTGGTTGATCCTGATTTATGCTTGTTTTACCCTGACCGATTCTATCGGTACAACTGATTTGAATCGCAAGGAATAAAAAAAATATTAACCGGAGGAGCAGGAAATTTTTTTTCATTACAGTATTTTTAAATTTATACAAAAATAAATTATAAATCTTTGGGTAAATTCATCAAACTATTTTTTCCTGGAAATAAAAAAGAAATTAAATGAAACCACAACATCTGATTTTGGCTTTTTCAATTTTATCATTGTTGCTTTCCTGTCAGAAAACCTCCATTCCTGAAGAAAGAACAATTCAAAAAGAATTCCATTCAGTCTCAGATGAGCTTGAAGAACTTTTCAGAATAGAATTTTTGCCGCAATTCAGGGCAAATACTATTGTCAGGCAAATCTCAAGTTATGATACAACCGGAGGAAATAATGACGGATTTTCCGGTTTGTATTCTTACATCAGGAAAGAAGATGATAAACTTATACTGGCAGATTTAAAAGGCCCCGGGGTGATTAACCGGATTTGGACACCTACACCGTCAGAAGATACAATTGAATTCTATTTTGATGGCGAGCCTCAGCCCAGGATAAGGATCAGGTTCATCGACCTGTTTTCAGGTGAGGTTTATCCTTTCATCAATCCGGTTGCAGGTAATGAGGTAGGCGGATATTATTGTTACGTACCCATACCATTCAGTAAATCATGCAAAATAGCATACAAGGGGAAGATCATGTATTTTCACCAGATCCAGTACCGGTTATATGATGAGAGCAATCCTGTTGAGAGTTTCCCGGTTGACTGGTCAGAAGAAGAAAAGAACACACTTCAGAAAGTCTGTAATTTCTGGAATGAGAAAAAACCATTTACCGAACCAATGCTGAAATCAGTTTATCCGGATTACCAGGAGAATACTGAAATCTTTTCGCTATCTCCCGGCGAATCGAAAACAATATTCAGCCGAAATAAGGGAGGAAGAATGGTTAAACTTGAAATTCAGCCTGCAGAATCTTTTTCCGGATTATATAAAGATATATTGCTCGAAGCCCGGTGGGATGATGAGCTGAATCCTGCCATTTTATGTCCGGTTGCAGATTTTTTCGGTTATGCATACGGGAAGCCTTCCATGCAGAGTTTACTAATGGGAAGTAGCGATGGAATTAACTATTGCTATGTTCCTATGCCCTTTGAAAGAAAGGCTGAAATACGCCTGATCTATGAAGAAAGGGCTGGAATTGATCAACAAAAGATTAAGCTAAAGGTCACAACCGGTTTTTCAACGCAAAAGAAAACCGATTCTGAAGGCAGATTTTATGCTCATTGGAATAGGGAGATCAATCCTGAATCAGGTAAACCATATGTTTTCCTGGATGCAAAAGGACAGGGCCATTATATCGGGACTATCCTTCAGGCACAGGGACTCAGGCCGGGGATGACTCAATTTTTTGAAGGGGATGATTCTACGGTAGTTGACGGAGTCATGCGTTTTCACGGGACAGGTTCGGAAGATCATTTTAACGGTGGCTGGTATGCAATGCCCG
>CAZEKO010000431.1:0-1841 GCA_964512775.1 uncultured Bacteroides sp.
AGCTTGGTAATATATACATCCATACTTCTTGCATTAAAATAGTTATCGTCGATCCAGATAGTCCGCAGGGCAAAATTCCTTTCAAGAACCTGGTTCGCATTATTGCACAGAAGTCTTAACAGATCACTTTCCTTGGTGGTAAGCTTCTGTTCCTTATCTTCAAGAATGAGCAGATGTTTATTTGTGTCAAAGCGATATTTGCCGATATTATATATTTCCTGTTTTTTAGAAATATCTCCCTTCGTCCTGCGCAGGATAGCCTGCATCCTGTAAAGTAGCTCTTCCATGCTGAATGGTTTTGTGATATAATCATCCGCACCGATTGAAAAACCTTCGAAAACATCCTCTTTCATTGATTTTGCGGTAAGGAAGATAATCGGTACTTCACGATTCAGCATCCGGATCTCTTTTGCCAGAGTAAATCCATCCTTTACAGGCATCATAATATCGAGTATACAAATATCATATTTGTTTTTCTCGAAACTTTTGAAGGCTTTATCACCATCTGTAACCCAATGAGTTTCATAAGACTTTGCCTGCAGGTATTCCCTTAGCAGAGATCCAAGATTTTCATCGTCCTCTGCCAGCAATACTTTGACTTTGCTTTCTGTCATATTACTAGTTTTAAAGAATTGTTTATTTCAGTGGCAGGCAAATTTCAAATTCTGTTCCTTTGTTTGGTTCACTTTTCAGGGTAATGAATCCCTGGTGCTCTTCAACGATTTTTTTAACATAACTGAGTCCAAGGCCAAATCCTTTAACATTATGAATATTGCCGGTCGGGACACGGTAAAACTTTTCAAAAATCCTCTTCTGGTCCTCTTTTTTGATACCGATCCCGTTATCACGAACCTTTATCAAAAGCCTTCCGTTTCTGTTCTCAGTAGTGACCAGTATCTCAGGTTTTTCAGGTGAATATTTAACGGCGTTGTCAACCAGGTTAGATATCACATTTGTAAAATGAACCGTATCAATTTTCAACTGACTGTTTGTTGCATTAAGTTCTCCGGTAATTTTACCTCCCAGTTTATCCACCTGGATTGTGAAATTATTAATTACGCTGACAATTAAATCATTGATATCCGTAAGTTTTAATTTCAGCTTTATCTTCCCCCTGTCAAAGATCGCCATCTGTAATACCTTTTCTACCTGATAACCCAGCCTCTTGCTTTCATCCTCAATGATCCTTGAAATATTTTTCATATTTTTTGATTCAGTCGGAATACTCGTATCATTTATCATCTGGGAAGCGAGCGATATGGTAGAAATGGGAGTCTTAAGTTCATGCGTCATGTTATTTATGAAATCGTTCTTGATTTCAGACAACCTCTTCTGCCGGAAGATAATATATATGGTAGTTACAAAGCTTATTATAATCAAAAGAGTCAGCACAACAGATGAGATAGTCATAAATCCCAGTGACCTGAAGATGAAATTCTTCTGCCCCGGAAAATAGAGCGATAAATAACCTGTACTAAACAGATCATCAGGAAAAAGTTCAGCAGCGTAATATTCATTATTACTGTCAGGTGTATAATTTTTTGATATCATGGTGATATCCAGATTATCCGCAAGTACAGCGAACTCATAATCCAGGTCAATACCATTATTTACCAGAGCCTTCTGGATGGTTTTATTCAAAAGATCCGGATCAATTCTTTCTTTAATACTGAGCGGAGGAAGCATCATTTTAGAAATGATCTTATCCAGGAATGCCTGTTGTTCTGCCATTTGGCTTTGCATTTCCTTGCGGATATGATCGGGAGATATCCAGGTTATTGTATGAACTCCTTCAGTATCAACTATAACTCGGGGCCTGTCTTCAATTCGACCTGAATCTT
>CAZEKO010000432.1:0-1840 GCA_964512775.1 uncultured Bacteroides sp.
ATTGATTGCCATTATAGTAGCAATCATCTCTATGAGTTATCAGGCAATCCGGGCCAGCCGAATGAATCCTGCAGATTCACTCAGGTATGAGTAAAGAAGCATGGAGCATGGAGCATAGAGCATGGAGCTAGGATTCTCGGTTCTCTCAGGGTTTGGTGTGTGAAATGTAATGTTTATTTTAATAATTTGTATTTAGAATACATAAAAGTTTGTATCTCAGATATAAATTATTATATTTACATGACAAATAATTTAAACAATGATAAGTAAATTATCATTATCTGAAATAATAGAAGATCAGAAGGAAAGTTTTCTAAAGAAGAGAACTGTAGAAAGAGAAACGGATGTTCCCATGGCACCAGGCAGGATTGTTATTATATCTGGTGTTCGTCGATGCGGCAAAAGTACTCTTATCAGGCAGAAGTTTTTAAGGAATAAGTCTTCATTATACATCAATTTTGAAGATCCACGGCTGGTAGATTTTAGTATTGATGATTTTCCCAGACTGGAAGAAATTGCAGCAGAAAATGGAAAAAACCACCTTTTACTGGATGAGGTGCAAAACGTTGATAAGTGGGAATTATTTGCCCGAATGGCCAATGAAAAGGGAATCTACCTTTATATTACAGGCTCGAATGCAAGTATGCTAAGCCGGGAATTGGGTACACACCTGACCGGAAGATATAATCAACTGGAGCTCTTCCCTTTTAGTTTCGCAGAGTTTTTAAGATTTTTTAAACTGAAACGAAACCGGAAAAATTTTGACCAGTATTTTGAATTGGGGGGATTTCCGGAATTTTTAAATGAAAAAGATGAAAATTACCTCCGGACATTACTGAGAGATATAATTGTAAGGGATATAGCTGTTCGAAGGAACATAGTAAACGAAAATCAGTTAATGCGGCTGGCCGTCCATTTACTGAGCAATATCGGAAAGGAATTCAGCTATAATAATATAGCCAAAATACTTGAATTTAAATCTGTCAGAACGGTAATCGATTACTGTGACTTTTTGAATGAGAGTTATTTAATGGAATTTATCCCCATGTATTCTACCTCCGTAAAAAAACAAATGGTAAATCCCAAAAAGGTTTACTCGATTGATCCGGTATTATCAAAGGCCAATAGTCTGTCATTCAGTAAAGACCTGGGACGGAGGCTGGAAAACTTTGTTTATCTGGGACTAAGGCGCCGGTTTAAAGAAATCTTCTATTACAGGAATTTCAATGCGGAGTGTGACTTTCTGGTAAAGGAAAAAGAACAGGTGGTTCTGGCTGTTCAGTCATGCTGGGAAATAAATAATGAAACCCAGGAAAGGGAATTAAGAGGAATTCAGAATGCCATCAAAGATAGTGGTGCGACAAAGTCCGCCATCATTACCTATAACCAGGAAGACAGTCTTGATGGTATTGATCTGATTCCAGTTTGGAAATGGATATAGTTTTCCTGGCAGGTATCCACTCAAGATACCTGATTGTTTCAGTAAATACTTAAATAAAATTTATTACATTTATTCGTAACCAAAACATAGTTATGAAACAAGGTTTCTATATACAAATATTCATTTGCATGTTGAGCGTATTTCTCGCTTCCTGTCACAGGGATATTCCCGATCTTGACTTCAAACAGGAAATGCGGGATTTTGTGATGGCTCTCAGTTCTTACGCAAGGGTAAACAATCCTGAGTTTATCATCATTCCACAAAACGGTCAGGAACTTATTACGCTTAATGGGGATAATAATGGAACCGCTGATCTCACCTATCTATCATTCATCGACGGTCAAGGACGGGAGGATCTTTTTTATGGCTATGATGATGACAATCAGGCTACTCCATCTG
>CAZEKO010000433.1:0-1839 GCA_964512775.1 uncultured Bacteroides sp.
TTACTGCAAGCGTTGCATTTGTACCAGAGGAACATCAGACATATAATCTGGAAAACCTTGATCTATCCGATGGTATTCGTTTTGATTACAATATAGCAAAAACAGCTGCAGGCACTACAGGATCTGAAACACAAATATGGTATGTCGAGGATTTACCGGTTATTGGGGAACAGGAAGTTGTAAGATATGATCATCCCGGTGGTTCCGGTTATAACATGTTACCATCACCAATGGTAAATGCAGGAATAGGACTGATCAAAGGTACAGAAGTCCTGGGGCGTTTTATGCCAAAAATAAATTATGGTAAGGATAAGACTAGTTCAGTTAACCTGTGGGGTATTGGCGTAAAACATGACCTGAAACAGTGGATTCCGTTTATGAAAAGCATTCCGGTATTGAATTTTTCAGCTATGTATGGGTATACAAAAGTAAATCTCCATTCAAGCCTTAAACCCCTTACTCCTTCAATGCTGAATGCACAGGACTTGACTACCCTGGCTGACTGGAATGCTCAGAATATGGATATGCAATTCCAGAGTCATACAGCTAATTTGCTTGTCGGTGTGACTTTGCCAATCGTGAGTTTTTACGGTGGAGCAGGAATAAGCATCACCAAATCAAATCTGAATCTGAATGGCGATTTTCCTGTACCAAATATTGTTTCTGATTTCGATGCTCCCAATTTCGGAGAGGTGGTCGTTACTGATAATGACTTTGTAACAGATCTATTTGATATCGAGATTAAGAATCAGGATGGAGGAACCACCAAACCAAGATTCAATATAGGCATGTGCTTAAAATTTACTGTAATCACCCTTCATGCTGATTACACCTGGGCAAATTATTCAGTTGCTACTGTAGGAATAGGAATTTCTTGGAGGTAAGAAATTAATAATAAATTCTTTTCAACCTATTTCCAGGCATCTTTACCTATTCTATAGCAACAATTAACAATTATTCGTTTATTTCTACGAAATTTGTCCAATAACTCTTCCTGACATTAAAAAGAAGAATGGAATCGAATTTACGTAAAGATGCTCGTGTCTTAAGTCAGTATCGTGGGCTTATAAGGACTGCAAATCCAAATCTGGACAAGGAAGATATGTTGTTGTTGAAAAAAGCATTTAATCTGGCTCTTGATGCGTGCAGCGGACAGCAGAAAAAACTTGGAGACCTGACTATTTTTCATGCAATTGGTGTGGCCAGGATTGTTTCAGAGGAGATTGAACTTGGAGTAAACAGTGTAATAAGTGCGCTTTTGTTTGATTTTGTGGCAGATGGAACTGTCGACATCGGGGGATTAAAAAAAGTCTTCTCTTCGAAGATAATCCTTATACTTGAGGGCTTATGTAAAATTACAGGTATTGATACCCAGAAATCGACAGATCATGGAGAAAACCTCAGAAGTCTTTTAATTACACTTGCAACTGATATAAGAGTAATACTTGTAAAACTCGCAGACCGGTTATATTACATGAGGAATCTGGACCAGGTAGATCAGCCCAGACAGCTGAGGATTTCATCTGAAGTACTTTATATATATGCACCACTCGCACACAGGCTTGGTCTGTACAATATTAAATCTGAAATGGAAGATCTTGCTCTGAAGTATACCGATTCTAAAGCATATCAATTTGTTAATGATAAACTCAAAGAAACTAAAGCTTCAAGAGATAAGTTTATCAGGGAATTTGTCAAACCTGTGAAAGAAGAGCTTGAAAAACAGGGCATTGAATCTGAAATTATGGGCCGCACAAAATCGATATATTCCATCTGGTCGAAAATGAGGAGGCAGAATATCGATATTGAAGAAGTTTATGATCTTTTTGCCATAAGGAT
>CAZEKO010000434.1:0-1827 GCA_964512775.1 uncultured Bacteroides sp.
TAATCTTTGATCTTCTGCCGCACTTAATAACTATTGAGAATTTTTTTTGCTTTTAAGACCATATCAGCAGCAGGTGTATTTTCTAATTTACTGACCTGAAAAACAGAAAGTACTTCAGTTAATGCCCTAAGGTCTTCTTCTTTCCCTTCCCTGATAAATTGGTCCTGTAATATTCTGATCTTTTCAAAGTCCTGTATCCCTTCAATCAGCTTTTCAAATCGGATTGAAGTCCGTGGGCCCGGGTAAATCTGGTAGCAATCTCCGGCTGGCCATGTACGGAAACGTGTATCAAAGAGTGGTGCTTCGGTCCAGTTATTGTATGCCCAGCGAAGATACCCTGTAAAACCTGCTGAAGAAGCATACCAGCCTATCCACGTATTTTCAGCAGGAGGTGAAAAAGTAAAGCCGTTGGGATATTCCTCTCCGCATGCTGTGTAATAAGTGCTGGGCTTACCTGATGCCTTACGCTCTTTCAGTACATTTTCATCGAATTTCTGTCGAACGATAAGGCAATAATCATAAATTTCTTCTGCAATCTCAGGATGATAATCTCCTGCTAATGCAGTTTTCCATTCAGGATCAATTTCTTTTAATAAGGCAATAACAGCTTTCATACTCTCCATCGACCTCTCATCCATAGCGATGGCTGTCCTGTCAAACCATCCTTTTTCTTTTAAATGTTTTGTAAAGTCCTTCAACATGGTGGACCAGTATTCAGTATATTCCGGTGAACCGGGTTCAGCCTTAATGGAAGATTCCTTTCCCGTAGTTTCATCGAAATAAATAAATGACAAGTCCCATGTAACCATCGAGTAACAATTGATTCGATTCATAATTCCGCAATCCATCATAAATGATATATAACGATCGAAAATTGAGTAATCAAACGTCCATGTTCCATCCTTTCTTTTAATCCAGTTGATAAGAGTGGGGTCTTTATAATAGATGTGTCCGGTTCCCCATGGCTGGTTTATGATATTGGCGGTTATTATTTTTTGTCCTGCAGCTGCGAGCATTGTGAAATATGGTTTCATTATGCTGAAATGCTCATTGCTCCATAAAGGCACATCATGAACTATCGCAATAGAATATGCGCTTTGCCATAGATCCAAATCAAATTTCCACTGATCAGGAGGTGGCAATAAATGGTCCAGAACATTCAGGGTAATTTTTAAGTCGTACTTCTCTTTTGCCGTAATGGTAATATTACCTGAATATTTGCCTGCCTGAATATTGCCAGGTACCTGAATACTTAACCAGATTGGCTGAACACTATTTGCCTCAACAGAGATTTTATCAATAATATCTATTGGATCTTCCACAAGTGAAGAGTCATAATCTGTAGTCTTTCTCTCTCCACAACCTTCCCCGAATTCATCGGTCATTACATACCGGACAAATGCAGCCTTTATACTCTCACTATTAATAATATTGCCCTTTTCATCTGCCAAATCGCCGGTTGTAAAACTTAATTCAGGAATACTTTTTTTTGTCCAGACAAGTATCTGTGTGTGCACTTTTTCCCCTTTCCAGGCTGTTACCTCCCAGGTATTTCCCTGAAGATCCATCGGAACCTTTTCTTTTGCGTATCTTTTATTATCACTTGCGAAACTTATATTTATCTCATTGCTGATTTTTGCCCATTCTTCAGGATCAGGTTTTACCGGATTGATCAATTCTGAATAAAAATTCTTACCGGGTTTACTGTAACTTAAATCCTGGGGAACCGGCTCATTACAGGCTATTAATGTGAATACTCCTGATACAAGAGCTATTCCCATTATTTTCATTAATGATTTCATAAGTAATTGGTTTTCAATCAGTGCA
>CAZEKO010000435.1:0-1808 GCA_964512775.1 uncultured Bacteroides sp.
AAAACGATATCATCAAAACCCGGAATTCTTGTCAATTCTTTTGCCATTAAATAAGTTTATGGTTAATTTGAGCTGGTGGAAGCTACTGGTTGTGCGCCAATTGCGTTATTAACCATTCCTTCTTCCAGCCAGCTTATATCAACAAATGTATAACGGGCTATATCACAAATTGACATTTCATCAATGATGTCAACGAAATTCTTATATTTCGCTTTTTCGTATGCTTTGATAAGAACGATAGGCCCCGTATCATCATCTCTTTTCAATTGCCTGATTGCGCTCTGTACAGAGTCGCGGGGAATATCAATCTTTCCTGTTAATATGTCATCATTAAAGGCAGATACTTTTTTGAACAGTGATCTGTTTCTTTCAAGTAAAATCTGACGGATTCCGTTGGCACTAAAATCAGTCTCCTGGAGAGGAGGAGGATTTTTAGGATCATCGGCAATTCCAGGGTACCAGAACACTTTATCTTCCGGACCGAGAATAATATTCAGAGTCCGGCTTTTAGCAATCTTTGGAGGTTCTACATTTTCATCCTTTTTTATCTTCTCAGGAAGAACAATCTCCATGATCTTAGGTTTGGTAAAAGCAGTGGTAAGCATAAAAAAGGTGATGAGAATACACATAAGATCAACCATAGGCGTCATGTCAACATGAGCAGGTACTTTCTTAAATTTCTTTTTCCCACCTTTTTGTTTTTGTTCAGCTTCAACTATTTCGGCCATTGTTATTCAGGTTTTTCTTCTTCTGTTAATTCAATTGCTTGAAGGCTTGTAATCAGATTAAATCTGTTTACATTTTTATCCTGGAGGATATCCAGTACTTTCCTTACAACCGGAAAATATACTTCGGCATCACCTTTAATACAGGTCTGTGCTGCAGGATTAATTGCACGTGTGCACAATATCCACATCGCCAGTTGGTTATCAGTGGAATCAATGGGAATACCGGTTTCAACGACAGCTCTTTCCTGCATACTCTTTGCTGCCAGAAACGCTTTCATTCCCTGGATTGGTACACCGAATGAGGTGTTGATCTTTTCAAATCTTCTCAACTCCTGGGGCGTGAATTCGATATTGTAACGTCTGCCCATTTCTGACAGAATCTTTGGTCTGTATTTTAAAATGGTATCGGGCCCGTTATCTATATTAAAGAATACCCGGTTGTCTTTTGCAACGAGAACGGTCATAATATTGGCATCAGGAACAGTTTTTTCTGATACCGAGAATGGCATATCGATAGGCGCCGTTTCCTGTGGCCTTACAGTAGCTGTTAAAACAAAGAAAATCAATAACACTGAAAACAGGTCCACCATTGGCGTCATATCAACCCGCGGAGATTTTGTCGGTAACTTTACTTTAGCCATTTTATATTAATTAATGGTTGTTAAGACCTGAAATAAAATCAATCCACTAGTCTTTCAGGGATGATGCAAAAGTCTGAATGAGGCTGAATCCGGCTTCATCAATATGAAATGTATAACTATCGATCCTTGATGAGAAATAGTTATACATTAAAATTGCGATACATGAACCGGCTATACCAAATGCAGTATTGATAAGAGCTTCAGAAATACCAGTTGAAAGTGCCAGGGCATCCGGAGCTCCGGCCTGAGCCAGGGCGGCAAATGCGCGGATCATTCCAAGCACTGTTCCCAAAAGACCTATAAGCACTGAAAGAGGAGCAAGGGTTGAGAATATAACCATGTTCCTTGAGAGCATTGGTAGTTCAAGTGCATTCGCTTCTTCAAGCGATTTCTGAATGGAAAGAATTTTCTGGTCTTTTTCAAGGGTTTTATCTTTCTG
>CAZEKO010000436.1:0-1807 GCA_964512775.1 uncultured Bacteroides sp.
GATATCCTGTGATGAAGCTCCAATAAGGACTTCAAAATCACCTGTTTCAACAATCCAGTCCTTTACAACCGGATTGTAGAAAGCAAAATCACGGTATCCAAGTAAAAATTTTATTTCTTTGGATTGCCCCGGATTAAGTTCAACTTTGGTGAATGCTTTAAGCTCCTTTACAGGCCGTTGATAGGTACTTTCATAATCGAGAATATACAATTGTACAACTTCTTTACCGGCAGTTTTTCCCGTATTTTTTACATTTAGGCTAACTGTGAGTGGATCAGTATCATATATCTTGCTGGCCGATAATTTTATATCGCTGTATTCAAATGTCGTATAAGATAATCCGTACCCGAAAGGAAACAAAGTTTCCAGATTTTTAATATCATAATAACGATACCCGACAAATACTCTTTCGCCGTAATTGACTTCCTGGTTTTCACCAGGGAAATTCAGGAATGAAGGATTATCTTCAAGTATTAATGGATAAGTTTCTGCAAGTTTGCCTGATGGATTAACCACTCCAAATAATATATCCGCAATTGCCCCACCGGATGCTTGCCCATTTAAACCTGCCAATAAAACCGCTTCTACCTCAGATAGCCATGGCATCGTTACCGGAGATCCATTATACAAAACGATAATGACGTTTTGCTGAACTGCGGCTATAGCAGATATCAGCCAATTAACATTGTTAGCAAGATTCATATTCGGCCTGTCAGATCCCTCTGCATCATAAATATCAGGCAGACCGGCAAAAATGATAGCAGCATCAGAAGCCCTGGCGAGATTGATAGCTCTGGCCCTGAGTACTTTGTTAAGTGTGTCTTTATCAGGATAGCCTTCAGTATAAGTCAACAAAATATTATTACCTGCAATCTTAATAATTTCCTCATATGGAACATCTACTCTGGTTGGCTTAAGTATTGAACTACCGCCGCCCATATATCGTGGATTATTTGCAAATGAACCAATAACAGCTATTTTTATCGGTTCCTCACGATTTATTGGCAGGATAGAATTCTCATTTTTCAATAAAACAATGCATTCTGAACCTGCTTTTCGGGCCAGCAAATGATGTTGATCCCTGTCATAAGTGAAATTTTCCTTTTTAAGTGACTCGGCCTTAAGGGTAATTCCTAAGAGATCAGCTACGACCTGATTAAGAGCTGATTCAGAAAGTTTGCCCTGATTTACGGCATTAATGATCGACTGATCCGTTGAACCCCCGGGCATCTGTAAATTCATCCGGGCTCTTATCCCTGCTACACGATCATTTACAGCACCCCAGTCCGATACGACAAATCCCTTATATCCCCATTTATCTCTTAAGAGATCATTTAACAACCAATTATTTTCGCATGCATACACACCATTAATTCTGTTGTATGAAGCCATAACTGACCATGGCTGTTCTTTTTTTACGATAATTTCGAATGGCCGGAGATAAATTTCATGCAATGTCCGTTCATCCAATTCCGCACTTATAGTCATTCTCTGAAACTCCTGATTGTTGCATGCGAAATGTTTTAACGAGGTCCCGACACCCTGACTTTGGACACCTCTGACCCATGCAGCTCCCATTTCTCCTGACAGCACAGGATCTTCTGAATAATATTCAAAATTTCTTCCACAAAGGGGTGAGCGCTTAATATTAACCCCGGGCCCTAATATGATCTGAACCTGATTTTCCTGACATTCCTCACCAATAGCTATTCCCACCTCTTCAACAAGGTTTATATCCCAGGATGCGGCCAGTGAGGATGCAGTTGGGAAACAGGTTGCCGGAACAACGTCTCCGGCAAAGCCTGTT
>CAZEKO010000437.1:0-1803 GCA_964512775.1 uncultured Bacteroides sp.
GTTGAAAATACTTTTCATAGTGATAGTTACAGTCAGTTTAATGATACAAATGTGGCATCAGTATTGAATTTTATAGATCCTGAAAATGATAATGTTATTCCCATAGTAGGGATGTTTCCGCAATCCCTGCCTGATGGTTTTGATAAAGTCTTCTCATTTGTCCATATGGATATGGATCTGTACCAGCCTACCATTGAGGCATTAAGATATTTTTATCTCAAAGTGAGCAACGGAGGTTATATGATTGCACATGATTACAATAACATCAAATGGCCTGGAATTAAAAAGGCTGTGGATGAATTTTTTAAGGATAAAAAAGAACACCCTGTTTATATGCCAGATAATGGTGGAAGTGTTTTAATAAGGAAACATTTTTAATATTCCTCTTACATATCCTACACTTTCTGCAAGGCCGGGCAGGGGATCGTTTTCGTCTTTTTCGTATTCGAAACTAACCTTGCCGTGATAATTATTTTTTATCAGGATTTTCAGAACGCCAGGGATGTCAATTATCCCGCGTCCTACTTCGCAGTTAGTTCCCTCTTCTGAAGCTGAGGTGACATCTTTTATATGCACGTCCAGAATGCGCTCAAAGTATTTTTCAGTGTCTTTTACTGGATCCTCTCCAAACCTTTGGGTATGCCCTATATCATGGCATATCCCTATCCCTTTATCTAGGTCCCTTATCTTTTCGTAAATACTCGCAAGGGTTGGATAATTCTTATCGCCGGGTCCATGATTGTGGATTGCCACGACAATTTCATATTCTTTTACTTTTTCAGCGACAAGCGGTAGCAATTCATGTGCCGGAACACCTATAATAATCTTCATGCCTGCCATTTTTGCGTACTCGAATGCCTGGTTAACGGCTGCTTCATCATTCATATAAATAACACCTCCGCCATACAGGTTAATCCCAGCCTGTTTAACTTTTTCAACCGTTTTAATGATATCATCCTCAGTGGCTGTAAGAGGAAGGTGAAAGTCTTTAAATGCTATGTTCTTAATACCTACCCTGTTAGTCATGACAAGGGTATCCTCAAGGCTGAATTTCCTGAAAGTATAGGAAGCAATTCCGAGCTCGAAAGGTACCACAGTATTTTTGCCCCTGGAACTAACTTTTTTGCCGGAAAGTTCAATTTTCCCGGCTGCAGCACCGGCCAGTCCCAGTCCGGATAATTTAATGAATTGTCTGCGTGTATTCATCTGTTTATTTTAGTTATAGTACGTAAATATAATAATCTTAATTTTTCTCAGGCAAGAATTATGATATGATTTTATAAAAATGTAATTTAGTTCTGTTCCAATTTTCAAGATTTATTTATCAAGACTCTGATATGAATTGGGCTGATTTTAAAAGTATTTATTCAATAATTAAGAATGATCAATTATGCTTATTATATCGGGGGGATTTTGCAGATGAGATTACCGTGAGGTTAATTGATCTTTCAGATCTTCAGTTCAGAGGTCCTTCAGACCGTCTGAATATGAGAAAAAAAGTGGCATTTCTGATGGCAGAGTGTTTCCAGAATGTTATCAGGCATAACGAGATCAGTCCATCAGATGTGGGATTGCCTGAATACACTGGATTTTTCATGACCAGGAATATTGCAGGTGAGTATTACATTGCCTCGGGAAATCTTATTGAAAATCAATATGTTGATAACCTTAAATCCAAAATTGAGAATATTAATAAATTATCACTTGGTGAACTTAAGGATTTATATATGAAAGTTCTTGGTAACGATGAGTTAAGCGCTAAAGGTGGGGCAGGACTTGGCTTGATTGAGATGGCAAGAAAAT
>CAZEKO010000438.1:0-1800 GCA_964512775.1 uncultured Bacteroides sp.
AAAGCAGTGGCTACTGTTGACCAGAAAAAGATGGCAATACCAGCGAATACATATGCCTTACCCTGATTGGTCATAAATGATTTAATCGCACAAACTCAGGTTAACTTATTATTTTGAATCCCGTGTAGGGATGCAATGCCTCGGGAATCACTATGCCATCATGTGTTTGATTATTTTCAAGTAAAGCAGCAACAATCCTTGGAAGAGCAAGGGAACTACCGTTTAATGTATGGACAAGCTTGTTCTTTTTATCTTTCTCATCCCTGTATCTCAGTTTAAGCCGGTTAGCCTGAAATGATTCAAAATTTGAGACAGAACTTACTTCCAGCCATTTTTTTTGAGCTGCAGCATATACCTCAAAATCATATGTTAACGCAGAAGTAAAACTAAGATCTCCTCCGCACAATTTGACAATCCGGTAGTACAAACCTAGTTTCTTTACCAGGCTTTCAATATGACTGGCCATTTCTTCAAGTGTATTGTAAGATTTGTCAGGATGCTGGATTTGAACGATTTCAACTTTATCAAACTGGTGAAGGCGGTTCAGGCCCCTGACATCCTTTCCCCAGGATCCTGCTTCACGGCGGAAACAAGGAGTATATGCAGTACACTTGATTGGCAGGTCAGCAGAACTTAATATTTCATCCCGGAAAAGATTAGTGACAGGGACTTCAGCAGTAGGGATCAGATAAAAGGTGTCTGAGGGAACAGTGTACATTTGTTCTTCTTTATCAGGCAATTGTCCGGTTGCATATGCTGAGTCTTCATTAACCATAAGTGGAGGAAGAAATTCACGGTAACCTGCCCTGATATTTTCATCCAGAAAAAAGTTTATCAATGCACGCTCCAGCTTTGCACCTTTTTCTTTATAAACAGGAAATCCAGCCCCGGTTAATTTAATACCAAGTTCAAAATCAATTATATCATATTTTTTTATCAGATCCCAATGGGGTAGTGCTGAATCATCTAGTTGAGGAATTTCCCCTCCTGACCGGATTACTACGTTTTCCTTTTCACCTTTACCAGCCGGGACAGATTCATGCGGCAGATTCGGAACCTGGATCAGTAAAGTATCCAGTTTTCCGGCAAGCTCAGCATGATTCTGATGTAAGATTTTCAGCTCTTCTTTGAGACTTGCCATCCTGTCCTTCATTGTTTTAGCACCATCATTGTCACCCGACCGGATCAGATTACCTATTTCCTTTGAACAGGAGTTAAGCTCATTCTGTTTTGAATCAAATTTTGCCTGAAGAGCCCTGCGTTCATTATCGGTACTTATAATTTCATCAATAACCGAAGTATTATTGAAATTCTTAATTTTTAAACGTGATATTACAGTTTCACGGTTTTCTCTGATAAATGGTATAGTTAGCATATTTGTCCTGATAAATTGGAAGGAATAAAAATAAAAAATCTCCCGGAATACTGGTAAATTATTCTCAGGAGATTATAAAAGATATAGAGATGTTATTTTTCCTCAGCAGGGAGAACTGATACGAATGATGTGTTTCTTGCCTTTTTGTTAAAAGTGACAATTCCGTCTGCAAGTGCGAACAATGTGTGGTCTTTTCCCATTCCTACATTTTCTCCGGGATGGTGCACTGTTCCACGTTGCCTGACAAGAATATTACCTGCTTTGGCAAGTTGTCCACCATAAAGCTTAACACCAAGGCGCTTGCTATGAGATTCCCTGCCGTTTCTTGAACTTCCTGCTCCTTTTTTGTGTGCCATGTTTATGTTTTTTAATTATTTTTTAGATGGCTTATCTGTTTTTTTCGATGATGCTTTTTGGGCTGGTTT
>CAZEKO010000439.1:0-1784 GCA_964512775.1 uncultured Bacteroides sp.
TTATTTTATTTAATAGCTTTTATTGTGGGTATCCTTATACTCATGTATGAAGGCCACAGAAAAAAATACCCTTTGCTTCCATGGATTCTTATCATCTCTTCATCATTGGTATTTCTTATAATCGGGACCAAACTTTTCACATATTCTGGAGAAGACTGGAAATATTTTATTGAAAACCTTCAATTACCCACCACATCTAGCAAAACCATACTAGGTGGAATTTTGGCCGGGATAGGATTTGTAATAGCCCGGTGGTGGTTAAAATTTAAATTACCTGTTCTGGATTCATTTGCTATATCGTTTCCTTTATGTTTAGCTATTCAACGTGTTGGATGCTTAACAGCCGGCTGCTGTTTCGGCATACCTGCAAACTTACCCTGGGCCATCAAATATTCCGTTAATTCCATACCTTATCAGATTCATTTAGACAGGGGCTGGATTAATCCCCTTTCCGACACTTCCCTTGCCATACACCCTGCTCAGCTTTATGAAATTATTTATTGTCTTGCCATTGCTATAATTATTATTAAGTACCGCAGATTATGGAAGGCACCAGGTAATCTTTTATTCTCAACAGTAGTATTATACGGCTGTTTCAGATTTATATCTGAGTTTTTTCGTGATTCTGCTGAATATGGGATTGCCGGAGATATGCTCTGGGGATTGAAATATGTTCAATGGGGAATTCTAATTTTTATTTTAGCTCTTTCTTCAATAATATTTTACAGAGAAAACACCTTCAATCAAAAACAAAGTATACCCGGATCATATTCAAATAATTTATACAGAAACCTGGTTTTAATAACTTGTCTGACCTCAATTACCTGGCTCGGGAAAAACTGGTTTACACATCTGGAAATGGCCGTATTATTAATAATCATTATACCTGGTATCGCAGGTGTTTGCTGGCAGGTCTATAAAGCTTTGACAGTAAAATCATTAAGATGGATACCTGCTGTTTTATTTACAGTTTGTCTGCTTTTTATGGGCCAGACTCTCCCAAACGATTCTACAACAAAGAAAATATATTACACAATTAAGATGGGGGGTTCTCTGGGAGATTATTATAACCAAGTTCGTTACAATCCTCACGATTTGTTTGATGAAGAGTGTATCTCCACCGATCCACCAATTATAGTATATGATGAACAAGTTTTCAACCAAAAATTTAAAACCGGTGGAATAGGATTTTCTAGATCTGAAGTATTTGAAAAGTATAATATGTCATATGGAGTAAATATCTGGGGTGGACAACATAAAGAAAACAAACTGGATGAATTACCAGTTAATGAATCCCTGATTTTTGGTATTAATCCAAATTTCAGAATTGATTGGCGATGGTTTGGAATGGGGACTGGAGTCCATGTAGGCAAATTAGATTATAGTTTGCCTGACTATTCCAAGATATCAAAATCTGTAATTACAAGTGGCACTAAACACTCTTTTATCCTGCCTGAATTATTTGTCAGGTTTGGCCCATATGATATTATTGATGCAGAAATTAAATATGGATTTCAATTCCCTTCCCCATATCCCGGATTGCTAGGTCAATTAAGTTTAGGAAGCGGATTCGGGTTACATAATGGAACTTCTTTGCGATTCGGAGTAGAGTATCCTACATTAAATCCCGTCATTTCAGGTCAGGCCGTAATAAAAGATAAATTTGTGTTCCAATTATTGTTTTTACTTGGAACCCATGAGCCCCCCACCGGCAGTCCAGATAAATTAAATCAAAGACAATTTGCATTCGGACTTAATTACAGGTTTGGTTTCACTGAAAAACC
>CAZEKO010000440.1:0-1783 GCA_964512775.1 uncultured Bacteroides sp.
TCAGCAATGTGCCTGATACCACTACCAAAATCAGATTTACACCGGATAACAGCAGTTTTGATGCCACAGGTGTACAATGGATCATCAATCCATGGGATGAACTTGCTCTTACCCGCGCTCTTCAAATGAAAGAAGATCCGGCAATGGCTGTCGAAAATATAACGGTCATTAATGTTGGCACTGTTGGTACCGAGCCAACATTAAGAAAAGCCCTTGCTATCGGCGCAGATAATGCTATACGCATTAACACGGAGCCTTCGGACGCGTATCTTACAGCAGGTCAAATCGCCCGGGTTGTACAGCAAAAAAAATTTGATATTATTCTGAGTGGTATTGAATCCAGTGACCATAATGGTTCATCTGTAGGTGGAATGATAGCCGAATTCCTTGATATTCCTTCAGTGTCTGCAATTTCTTCACTAACCATTGAAAAAAACGAGGTACGTATTACCAGGGATATTGATGGTGGCCGTGAAGAACTGACAATACCGACTCCGTTTGTGGGAATTGTTCAGAAAGGTATTGCAAAGGAACCCCGTATCCCGGCTATGAGAGGAATCATGATGGCCCGCCAGAAACCTCTTGAAGTAGTCCAGCCAGCTGATATCTCCGCAATGACTGCTACGACGGGTTTTGAAACGCTACCTCCAAAAGCACCCTGCAAAATGATTGATCCCGGAGATGTGAAGCAACTGGTGCAATTGCTTCAGAACGAAGCCAGGGTAATTTAGACTAAATTTTATTTGTTATTCAACAGGAATGAAATTGTTGTTAATATAAAATTCAAATCTTTAAGATATGTCAGTACTTGTATTTACAGAAAACTGGGACGGCAAATTTAAAAAACTGTCTTTTGAACTGGTATCCTATGCTTCGAGTGTGGCCGGTATACTCGGTACCAGCTTAACAGCAATATCCATCGGAAAGGTTGAAGAGGATGAACTGAAAAAGCTGGCTGTATACGGAGCATCCAGGATCATTGATGTAAAGGATGAAGTTTTATCATGCCTTGATAATCAGGCATATACACAGGTGATTGCCACCATAGCTGAAAAGGAGCAATCTTCAGTACTGGTTATTTCAAATAATAATACAGGCAAAGCCATTGCACCGCGTCTTTCAGTGAGGTTAAAAGCTGGTCTGGTTTCTGGTGTTACAGGACTTCCGGTCTCAGTAAATCCCTTCATTGTCAGGAAAAGGGTTTTCAGTGGAAAAGCTATTGCCCGCATGGAAATTAAATCACCTGTCAAAATATTAACTCTATCTCAAAATTCTTATGAGCTGATAAAGGCAGATAATAAAGCAGCAATTGAATCTGTCAATTCACAGCTTACACCTGGAACGATCAAAACATTGATAAGTAAAGTTGAAAAGCAAACAGGCAAGATTATCCTTACTGATGCAGAAATTGTTGTTTCGGGTGGGAGAGGTATGAAATCTCCCGGAAACTGGGGCCCACTGGAAGAACTGGCGGGGATTCTGGGAGCTGCCCTGGCTTGTTCCAGGCCTGTCTCGGATGAGGGATGGCGGCCGCATGAGGAACATACCGGACAAACCGGAAAGATAATTGCACCGAATCTTTACATGGCTTTTGGAATTTCAGGAGCTATCCAGCATCTTGCCGGTGTAAGCTCTTCCAAATATATTATTGCTGTCAACACCGATAAGGATGCACCCATATTTGAAGCTGCAGATTACGGAATTGTAGGAGATGCACTTAAAGTAATTCCGGAATTATTAAGGGAGATTAAAGCTGTGAAGGCACAGTAGGGAACTAAATCAG
>CAZEKO010000441.1:0-1773 GCA_964512775.1 uncultured Bacteroides sp.
TCTATCAAGAACAGGTGTAATGCCAGTATTTCCTCCAGCGCAAACTCCGCAGGAATCGAAGAAAGCGGTTCCATTGTCATCTCCGTTACAGTCGCGACCTGGAGTGACAAATTTTGATAATAGTCTTATGTAATTTACCTGATAACCGCAACTGTTTTCGGTGACCTCCCATGAATTCAAAGGCCAGCTTGTATTAAAATCCTTGTATGATTTCTGGGCAGGTTGATTTTTAGGTGGAGAAATTGATTCTGATTTACAAAGTGCATTATTAGCAGTCGATCCACAACCACTGGGGCAGCAACTTGCCCAGTTATAACCTGGATTTGGTCCCCCGGTCAGATATCCCGGTGGAGGGCCATAGGTTGATGTTCCAACCCTGTCCCATCTGGGACTTCCATTGCAAAACCATGAATGATAAAATTCATTCACACCGTTATCCGCACCGTATTTATACATGTTAGATAAATAAACAAAATTCAAAGGATTTACTCCATTAATATAATTTATAAATGTCAATGCCGCGTCTTTTGCGATTTCAGCAGAATTTTCATCGATTTCATAGGTAATTAAATTAAAATACATATTTCCCTGAGCTGATTTAACAGAATTGCTACCCCACGTATAATCTTTAATATAAGCCAGATAAGGATCTTTCAGGTTTTTATATGCAGCCAGATTATCGCTTCCGTTTACAACGGCATTCTTATAAACATTTTTAATATTATTCTGAACTGACAGAGTACCCTCTGAAAGTTTAGTATAGTAAAGAAGCACTTCCTGGTTTAAGGCCTCAAAAGGATAAGCCCAGTTCCATACCATTAAATGGCAATCCATATAATGGGCATCAAAATAATCACGGTATTTTAATTCACCGGTAGCTTCAAAAAGATAACACGCTGCTTCCAGCTTTATCATTCCGCGATCATAGTCACCAACTTCCTGATTCCCGGCCCCAAGTCCAATGGAATTAAAAGAGCCATCATTATTATTAAAAATCACTTCTGGATTCTCCTCGGCCCAATCCCAGGCTTTGATAGCCCTGGATAAAAGTGTATCTGCGTATTCATTCATACTAAATGACCGGTACACATTTGAGCATATAGCAAGTGCTGCTGAGGTATTCAATGTCGCAGAAGTGCTGGCAGGCCCATAATAGCTTGGACCCGTAGCAGCTGATGGAGGACTTGCATGTGATTCGCCAACAATGCATAATACACTGCCGTCTTGCTGTTGCATACGCAACAGATGATCGATACTCCATTTTGCTTCATCCAGAATATCAGGAATTCCATTTCCTGATTCGGGGATATTATAATCATCTGCCCATGCTTCCGGTTTTTCCAGATAAGCTTTCATCAATTCCACGACATAATTAGCAGTCCAGTTGGTATATTTATTATAATCTCCTGCATCATACCAACCTCCGCTGACATCTTTTTCTAAAACTGTATTTGTATCATCAAAGAAATACCGGCAATTTTTATCCTGCAGATTTCCAATATGGCTGGCACTGTCTGCCCATGCTTCACCTGCATATTCTGCTTCTTTTTTGAAACCAGCCC
Source organism: uncultured Bacteroides sp. (assembly GCA_964512775.1). GTDB lineage: Bacteria > Bacteroidota > Bacteroidia > Bacteroidales > SM23-62 > LJUQ01. Next base: position 1,563 of record CAZEKO010000441.1, read on the forward strand.
TCTGATAGAAAAATGAACGCATGGCCTGTCTCAGGATTTCATTATAAATATTATGGGAAATCATAAAATGATATGATTTCAGATTTTTTTCTTCATCCAGTATATAATATGTTCCCGGCTCGGTTACAGTCGTAAAATCGAAATGCCAGGCCTTATCACCCGATGAAGCATCGGTAGTTCCACTTCCCCAGATAATTCTGTCTGCAGTATA
>CAZEKO010000442.1:0-1768 GCA_964512775.1 uncultured Bacteroides sp.
TAGATTTAGAATTAATTGATACTTATAAAAATGACTTGGTAAACTGAATTTCAGGAGTATTTTTGTAAATATCTTGTAATTTAGAAATATTATCAGCATCAATTGACTTCATTAGTTCACTTATTCTATTTAGAATTTCTATATGCCTTGATGTCAGTTGATTATTATTTTGAAAATCATAATCTAATATTGGTGGATATTGATAAGCTGTATATTCAGTCCCTAATATCGATGCCAGGTCTCCACAAAGTTTTGCCACAATCGAACCCATTCCCGTATATCTGTGGGGTACCCCATACAGGTTGGTGTCTATCTCACCTTTTTGCAATTGTAACCATAATTCGTTACTGAAGTCAAATTTTTCTCTACTATAATCAATCATACCTGTGCTTGGATCCACAAGCATCCAACACTTGTCATTTTCATTCCATACTTCACAGATTACATGACTTGCATGAAATCCGGGTATTAAATATGTAGCGTGTCCATAACGAACCCTGGCCGGAATACCACGATATTTTAATATCGATGCCAGCAAGATTGAATATTCCCGGCAGGTGAGAACCAGACGATTTTCAGGATTCCGTTCTTTTATTAAACCAGAAGAATCATAGGACAGAAGACCTTCTAAAATCGATTTCACTGTTGGATACCTTAAATACTCATTCCATCTCTCCTTAGGGATTAGCTCACTATATTCTGGTAATTGGGCAAGGTGAGGCTGAATAAACTGGGATTGGATTAAAATGCAAAGATCTGGTAATGAATCGGGTAGTTTCCTGTACATGTATTCATATTCTCCCGGATTAGTAAAAAAGCTGTATTGACGATAGAAGTCCAATAGTAAAGTATCCGCAGTATCATTTGGGTTGTTCATCGATAATGCATCAGATTCATGTTCAGTTGTCTGGGCACTGCATATCCCCATCATTAATGTCATTAGAAGAATTGATAATGTCGTCTTCATACTTAATATATTTAATTAGTTAATTTTATTAACCTACCTGATAAAATTTTTATTTTTTTGGATTAATGTATTTTTTAAGATCATTTACATAAGATTCAAATGCCTTAACTCCTTTATCAGTAATTGAAACAAAGGTTTTTGGATAATTATTTTTAAATGTTTTTTCTACTTTAATATACCCTGCTTCCTGCAGATTCTTTATCTGTATACTGATATTACCGGAAGCGGCTTTTGTTTCTTCTTTAATATGCGCAAACTCAACTTTCTCTGAGTAAATAAGCATTGAGATGATCGCCAACCTTAATTGCGAGTGCAATAGAGGATCTAAGTCATTGTACATATTACTATTCTTTTGTCGATTTTAATAAATATCCAGGTATCAAATAGCCGCAGATTATCGCCGCAAAGACAATTAATGATATGTATTCATTTGACACAAATGTTGCAGCTAAACTGAATATAAAAAATGTCATACCTCCAATTATAAGGGGCCTGTACTTAATAAGTAGCCCTGATGTTGTGGTTGCGATGCCTGCGATCAACAACATAATCGCTGGTGGGTTTATTTCCATTTTTATACAAAGTAATGTTGCAATAAAAAACGAAGCAGCAGTTACAGACCAAAGATTTTTGAAATAGCTTTCTAAATAGCTGAATACTTTTTTATCCTTATTTATCTTATGTTCCATAAAAAGCATTATTATAAAGCCAATTAATATATACGCAGCCCAATTAAACAAACTTACAAGTCCTATTGATGCTTCTCTACTGTATAAAATCTTTAAGATGATGAAATTAGAC
>CAZEKO010000443.1:0-1758 GCA_964512775.1 uncultured Bacteroides sp.
AGTATTTTAAATACTCAAAACGTATTAATTTTGACCTTAGAACAAACATTAATTTTACTTACTAACCTTTGTTATGAAAAACTTATTCAAGACTGTCATCTCAATTTCAGCATGTTGGTTGTTCCTCTTCATGATCCTTAGTAGCTGCAGCGAAAAGACAAAAGAAGGACTAAACCATGAGGAGTTTTTGAATCCCCCTGAATCTGCCGGGATATATGCATGGTGGCACTGGCTGGATAATGCCATTACAAAAGAAGGTATTACCAGGGACCTGGAAGCCATGAAACAGCAGGGAATTACCGGTGCTACAATTCTCAATATCGGTCTGTTCGGAGAAAAGGATATGGGTGTTCCACAGGTCATTTTCGGAACAGATCAGTGGTACGATATGTTCAAATGGGCACTTCAGGAAGCCGATCGGCTGGGGATTACTATCGGGGCTCACAATTGCGATGGATGGAGCACCAGCGGAGGTCCATGGATAACTCCCGAAATGTCTATGAAACAATATGTCTGGAGCAAGACTTATATTGAAGGAGGACGGCCAGTGGAAACTATACTTGCTAAACCTTACGGATTCGAGGATTATTATGAGGATGCAGCCGTGATAGCTTACCAGACCGCCGATTCTCCCAATTCATTTCAGCTTGCCAGACCGCAGGTAAAAGTAAATGATACCATCGACGGGAAAGTACTATTTGACGGAAATCCATTCAGCACGGTAAATATCAGGAATGATGGATTTATTGATATCGCGTTTGAACAAATGTTTGTTGCTGATAAAATAGCAATTCACCTGAGAATGACAAGTAGTTGGGAGAGCCTTAAAAATATACGTTCCGGTTTTGAAATTCTGGCATCCAGAGATGGAAATAATTATTCTCATGTTGCGGATTTTGAAATAAAAGGTGTCAATGAAACAGTTATTATTGAAATTCCCGAAACAGCAGCTAAAAACTACAGGATTGCATTGAAGCAACAATCTGAAATTCCATATTATACCCGCATCAGCTTATCAGAAATAGAATTATTGAAGAAAGATGAACATCCCATGTATTCACCTTCCTTTAAATACCACCTGGAAAAAACAGTTTCAACCAGGCCTGAAGAAGTCAGTGATATTTTTGTTACCGAATCAATGACGGATTCCAATGCTCCTGTTACATCTTCAGAGGTGATTGACCTCAGCGGCAAAATGGATACAAATGGACAATTAAAATGGGATGTACCTGAAGGCAACTGGATAGTAATACGTTTCGGTTATACCACAACAGGATCAATGAATGCTCCTGCAACTAATGCCGGAAGGGGACTGGAATGTGATAAGATGGACACAGCTGCATTAAATTTACATTTCAGAAGTTTTCCGGAAAAGCTTATTAAGGCAGCCGGAAATTATGCAGGAAATACTTTCAAATACCTGTTTATCGATAGCTGGGAATGTAATTATCAGAACTGGACAAAAAATTTCCCGAAAGAATTCGAAAGCCAGCATGGATACAGCCTGATACCCTGGATCCCGGTTCTATGCGGGGAAACAGAAAATAACATTGAAGAAACAGAAGCATTTCTGAATGATTTCAGACAAACGATTGCAAATCTCATTGAGGAGAATTATTATAAGCATTTCACTGAATTATGCCACAAGGAAGGAGTGGACCTTCATGCTGAAGTCATTTATGGAGGGGTTCATTACCCACCGCTGAATATCCTGAGATCTAACAGTTATATTGATGTCCCGATGTGGGAATTCTGGAC
>CAZEKO010000444.1:0-1758 GCA_964512775.1 uncultured Bacteroides sp.
TACAATGTACTAAAAATGGCAAATAAGGATGTACAAAAAACAGCAATTAAGAATGTCCATTTTTTCAATTTAAACATACAAAAAAAATCAAAGAACAAAAACTCAATTAAAAATAGTTTTCCTGTTTTTCAACCTGTAACTTTTTCCGGACAGCCGGATCACTTCACATCGATACAGGATCCTGTCAAGTAAGGCTGTCGCAATCACTTCATCATCAAGCATTTTAACCCATTCTTCCGGACTCTTATTGGTCGTAACTATAAATGAAGCCCGTTCATGTAATTGATTAACAAAATTAAAAAGATGAACAGCCTGTTTCTTCTCCAGGGCAAACATCATAATATTATCAATGACCAGAAGATGGGCCTTTAGAAGTTTGTTGTATTCAATAAGTGTCGACCTGGTCATATCTTTCATTATAAGGATTTCATTGATCTGCTATTATATTTAAATTTCGAATCTCCCTCTAAATCAAAAAACTGAACCATTTAATATACCGGCCGTGTTGTGTGCAGTGTTTTGAAAGTCATTCTGTATTTGTAAACGTTTAGCCTTTACAGAATCTTTCCTCGTTTTATATCAATATGTATCAAGTAAGTAAAGAAGTGGCACCATTAAGACCACAACAACGAAGTATTCAGAAATATTTGATTTAATAATCAGAGCTTAATAAATTCAACCCTCCTGTTTCTTGCTTTATTCACAGCAGAATCATTAGCTGCTATAGGTGTCGATTCTCCTTTGCCATCAGTTTCGAGTCTTCCAGCGTCAATACCAAATTTATTTACAAGTTCATTTTTTACCGATGCACTTCTTCGTTTTGAAAGGTCAAGATTCAGGGCATCATCACCATCCGAATCAGTGTGACCAACAATCTTAATCCTGAGAGCGGGATTTTCTTTCAATACATCTGCGATTTCTTTGAGGGTAGAATAAGACTCAGGTTTTAATTTATCGGAATTGACATCGAAATGAATGCCGTAAGAGACGATTTTTCCGTCATTCAGTAGCTTATTTCTCATATCAGGTAAACCGGCGGCGATCCTGAAGTTGTTGATGATTGGTGTTGCCTCGTCGTTTGTTTCGATGCGGAAGATATTGTACTTATACCCCGACTGTAATCCGCGCGGTAAATCCAGGACTTTGGTTTCATTTGCATAGAGCCTTGCCCGTTGTTTCTGGACCCATATAGCAATATGGTATTTCTCAGCGGATTTGAACGTATAAGAAACCATCCCATTGTCACCCTGCCATTCGCGTGCTTCCGACCAATTATTCCAGGATACATTATCATAGTCGGGATGTATTTTTATACCGGCCTGTCCGGGTTGAGCTCCGTAACCGGGACTGTTCAGTGTACCCGACAACAAGAAAAAATTAATGCCAACCAGGGTTTCACTGTTAATGATATTCATCGGTACAATGTCGAACTCAATAGTAAAATTATCGGTAAAATCCTCACCTGCATCCGGGATGTAATAACCATTCTTTGTAATTTGAAACCACCTGCCGGGGAAATTCCCTGATGTCACAATTTCGCCGCTTCCGTTGGTAATCCATTGTGCTGGGAAATCGCCCATACTTTCTGAAGTGAAGTCATCAAAAAATATGACTTTTTCCCCGGGGATAAAATCGTATTTGGAAACAATGTAATTATTTTCCTGTGCATACGTTACGCTTGTAAAAATACCAATACCAGTAAGTAAAAGAAAAAAGAAAGTATTTCGTTTCATAATGGTTGTTTTTTAATGTTATTAG
>CAZEKO010000445.1:0-1755 GCA_964512775.1 uncultured Bacteroides sp.
CCTGGGTTAAGGACTTTTGGATTTTTGTAAAAGAAATTGTATCTTTTATCTGATTTTTGATTTGAGCTTTTGAATTTTCTTTCATCACGGGATTCCGGCACGTTCCTGTTCACCTCCCAATATTAAAATATATAGTTTTAAAAGGAATCCCGTGGATAATCTCACAATTTATTGAATATTAAATTATTACACAATGAAATCCTTTAATATTCTCAAAATAATAATTAACCTGTCTTTATTTCTATGCATAAGTCTCATAACTCATGCAAAGACAGGTAGTATTTATGGAACGGATATGCCCGATACACTGATCGCAGGAGATACAGCTATAATAAGGATTACTTCTGCGGGTTATTGGGAACCTGCTGAGCTGGCAGCTGAACTTTGGCCTTTGGATTTTCATGATCATGAATTTTGTCCTGAATGCTCTAATGATTCAATCAGGAGCTATAGGATAGAACAATACAATGACACTCTTTTCGATCTTTATTTTGCAATTCCTCTGGGCACTTATCCGGGTAAATATAATTTGGTCGTCTATTTAAAGTATGATGGATCATTACTAAGGTATGATTTGAATTTCAGGATTTATTCTCCACCATATATCTTCCGGCATCCGGTTGATAAAATTTTTTGCAGGGGAGATTCAGCAAAATTCGAAGTTAGAGCCCTGGGTGATTATGAAGTTGGCTTAGGTTACAGTTGGTATCACAATGATATATTACATCTTGTTTCAAATTGGAGGACTTTGGGATTAGCTGATATCCAGTTAAAGGATACTGGTCTTTATTACTGTATAATAAGCAATTGGTTTGGCAAAGATACTTCCAGGGTCGTAAGACTTGACTTATACCCTTCACCTGCCAGTTCCGGACCTCCGGCCGGACCTGACAGGTTTTGCCCGGGGACAGAAAACACAGCATATTCTATAAAGAGTGATCCATATGTTATGAACTATATATGGCATTTATTCCCTGAAATTGCAGGAAACCTTGCATCACAGGATACATCCGCTGATATAGATTGGGATCCTGGCTATACCGGTATTGCAGGAATATTTGTTACACTTATGAGTAATTACTGCGGAGGTGTACCTTCCGATACTCTTAAAATCACCATTCCGGGTCCCTCAACTTCTCCGGGGATTTGCATCGTGGGAATAGATGAAGAAAGCGGGAAATATAATATCGTTTGGGAAAAATCAGGCTACGAAGATTCACAGTTGTTTAAAATATATCGTGAATCCAACCAGGCAGATGTCTACCTTGAAATCGGAACAGTGAATCCTGATGAATTCAGCGTATTTGTCGATCCTGCTTCCGCACCCGATATTCTCTCCCACCGGTATAAAATTAGTTATACCGACTCTTGCGGAAATGAATCGGAGTTGAGTGCATTTCACCAGACCATGCACCTTTCTGCCAATCTGAGCCTCAGTAATGATGTGAACCTGATATGGTCAGAATATAAGGGGATCGCCTTCCCGACTTATCAGATTTACAGAGGTAACCGTCCGGATTCTTTAACACTTCTTACTCAAGTTCCCAGCACAGTTACTGCATATAAAGATACAGATCCACCTTCTGGAATTTTATGGTACCAGATCGGAATGTCAAATCCAGACGGGTGCCAGCCGGATAAAAAAGCCGGCGTGAATTTCAGTTCCTCCAGGTCAAATATGGAACAGGTTCAAAACACTTCAGTACTGGATATCACATTTGGAAACAAACCATTCATGATTTTTCCGAATCCGGC
>CAZEKO010000446.1:0-1743 GCA_964512775.1 uncultured Bacteroides sp.
AAAATCTTTAATCAAAGAAAAATAGAGCCTTTATGGATGGTAATGTTGATAAAAAAAGATCCATTATTTGACAGCATCCGGAATGAACCGGAATTTCAGCAAATTGTCAGGGATGTGGAAGCAAAATACCAGGCAGAACATGAAAGGGTCAGGAAGTGGCTGGAGGAGCAAGGGATGTTGTAGTTAAAGCCGATACCTTATTATGCAAAAGGCAGATTTCAAAATTTATGGTTATCGATGGGTAATGCTAAGTGTCTACATGCTTGTAGTAGCTATTAATCAGCTCATGTGGATCACTTTTGCACCGATAACAGTCGAGGCGGCACATTATTATGGCGTTTCGGATTTAAAGATCGGCATTCTTTCAATGTGTTTTATGATCGTCTATATCGTCATCTCAGTACCGGCATCATGGATAATAGACACATATGGAATCCGTATCGGTGTAGGGATTGGTGTGGTGCTTACAGGAATATTTGGATTATTACGTGGTTTGGTTTCAATAAATTATAACCTGCTCCTGTTATCCCAGATAGGCATTGCCATCGGTCAGCCATTTCTTTTAAATGCTATTACCAAAATAGCAGCAAGATGGTTCCCAATTGAAGAAAGGGCAACAGCTTCGGGACTTGCCACCTTAGCTATGTATTTAGGGATATTGACAGGCATGATTCTTACTCCATATCTGATAATTGGTTCCGGTATAGGTGGCATGCTTTACAGCTATGGGATTTTTTCACTGGCCGCAGCAGTTATCTTTATTTTGTTCACAAAAGAACGTCCGCTGACTGCCCCATGCAATCCAGATCAGGAAGGACGTGCTCTCGCTATTGATGGCTTGAAACGTATTTTTCATTACAAAGATTTTAACTGGTTGATGTTTATCTTTTTTATTGGCCTTGGTGTATTCAACGGAGTTACTACATGGATTGAGAATATTTTGAGTCCACGCGGATTTTCAGCTGTAAAAGCCGGGATCACAGGTGGGCTTATGATTGGTAGTGGAATTATCGGAGCTCTCATTATTCCAATATTATCTGATCATTATAAAAATAGAACCTTGTTCATCATCATTGCTCTGGCAGGTGCCACCTTAAGTCTTGTGGGTATTACCTTTGCTTCCAACTATGTGATACTTCTGATTTCCGGAATGGCTTTTGGATTCTTCCTGCTCAGTACAGGTCCTATAGGATTCCAGTATGGCGCTGAAATAACTTATCCCATCTCCGAAGGCACCTCAAATGGATTCCTTTTGCTTATGGGACAGATTTCCGGGATTGCCATTATTTTTGGTATGGACAGTTTTAAATCTTCAGTAACAGGGTCAATGACCAGACCTTTGATTGTACTGATTATTTTTATGTTCCTGAGCATTTTATGTGCTACAAGGCTCAGAGAATCATCACTGTTAAGCAGGGAAAAAGAGGTAAAAAGATAAAAGATTGATAATAAATTTGATGAGGATATCATATTTTATCGTTTTTATTATTCAGTTTCTTCCTCTTTCCGGTCAGGATGCAATTTCAGATTCTCTTATAGATGAACGATTACAAGATATTCATAAATTGCTGGATCAGGACAGAATTAATGCTCAGCGCTGGTGGTATGGGTGGCTGGCTGGATATAGCGTAGCAACAGTTGGACAGGGTATTGTGTATTTCGCAAGTGAGAATAAATCGACAAAGCAGGATATGGTCCTGGGATCAGCAACTACTTTCCTCGGAGCAATAGGGCAGTTGCTCA
>CAZEKO010000447.1:0-1742 GCA_964512775.1 uncultured Bacteroides sp.
TTACCAAAGATCGGTATAAGGCCTGTTATCGATGGTCGCATGGGCGGTGTCAGGGAAGCACTTGAAAAGCAAACAATGGGTATGGCCAAAAATGCTGCCCGTTTTCTGGAGGAAAATCTGAGGCATTCTGATGGATCTCCTGTGGAATGTGTAATCACTGACCGAACCATTGGCGGAGTGGCTGAAGCGGCAATTGCAGCTGAAAAATTCCGGAAAGAGGGAGTTGGATTATCTCTTACAGTCACACCATGCTGGTGTTATGGAAGCGAAACAATTGATATGGATCCATTCTTGCCAAAAGCAATATGGGGATTTAATGGCACTGAACGTCCTGGCGCAGTTTATTTAGCTGCTGCACTGGCAGGACATAATCAGAAAGGGTTACCCGCGTTCGGAATTTACGGAAGAGATGTCCAGGATATCGGTGATAAGGAAATCACACAGGACGTAAGGGAAAAACTTCTCAGGTTTGCCCGGGCAGGACTGGCTGTTGCAACCATGAAAGGTAAATCTTACATGTCGCTTGGTTCAGTATCCATGGGAATTGCAGGATCTATCGTGGATGAAAGACTTTTCCAGGAATATCTGGGTATGAGAAATGAATATGCAGACATGTCTGAAATAATCCGCAGGGTAAATGAAGAAATATATGATAAGGAAGAGTTCGAAAAAGCTTATAAATGGGTAAGAAGTAACTGTAAAGAAGGAAAAGATCTCAATACACCTGAGAAACAATTATCCAGAGCAAAAAAAGATGAAATATGGAAATTTGTAGTCAAAATGACCATTATATTGCGGGATCTTATGATTGGAAATCCGGCACTTGAAAAGCTTGGCTTTGGTGAGGAAGCTTTAGGAAGGAATGCTATAGTAGGCGGATTTCAGGGACAAAGACAGTGGACAGATCATTTTCCGAATGGTGATTTTTCAGAAGCTATATTAAACTCTTCCTTCGACTGGAATGGGATTCGTCAGCCTTTTATGGTAGCCACAGAAAATGATTCTTTAAATGGTACTGTCATGCTTTTTGGACATTTATTGACAAATACCGCACAGATTTTTGCTGATGTAAGGACATACTGGAGTCCAGCTGCAGTTAAACGTGTGACTGGCAAAAGCCTTCAGGGACAAGCTGCAAACGGAATCATTCATCTGATCAATTCCGGATCTGCCACACTCGATGGTACCGGCCAGCAGGAAAATAATGGAAAACCGGTAATGAAACCCTGGTGGGATATATCAAAAAGTGAAGCACAAAAGTGTCTGAATGCTACTACCTGGTATCCGGCAAATCGAGGGTATTTCAGGGGTGGTGGATTCTCTTCGAACTTTCTAACACGCGGAGGCATGCCGGTAACTATGTCAAGGATAAATCTCATAAAGGGATTAGGTCCTGCCCTTCAGATTGCTGAAGGTTTCAGTGTCGATATTCCCCGGACTGTTCATGATATATTAAATAAACGGACTGATGAAACGTGGCCAACTACATGGTTCGCGCCGGTTCTGACTGCCAGAGGTGCGTTTTGTGACGTTTATTCTGTTATGTCTAACTGGGGAGCAAATCATGGTGCCATCAGTTATGGTCATATTGGTGCAGACCTTATTACACTTGCATCTATGCTCAGAATACCGGTATGCATGCATAATGTTCCTGAAGAAAAGATCTACCGGCCAAGTGCATGGAGTGCTTTTGGAATGGATAAAGAAGGAGCTGATTACAGGGCATGTGCTGCGTATGGACC
>CAZEKO010000448.1:0-1741 GCA_964512775.1 uncultured Bacteroides sp.
CAGACGTCACCAGACTAAATATTCCACTTATAGGTTGAAATTTTAACTACAACATTCCCTGCTCTTCCAGCCATTTCCTGACCCTTTCATGCTCTGCCTGGTATTTTGATTCCACATCCCTTACTATCTGTTGAAATTCCGGTTCATTCCTTATGCTATTGAATAAGGGATCATGTTTAATTAACCAAGCCTTCCATAAGGGTATCCTTTGCTTTTGATTAAAAATCCTCAGATTCTCATACGCTTTATCCATCTCTCCTCTGAAAGCATATATACCTGCAAGATTATAATATGTATTAAATCTTTGTGAACCAGGGCGGCTTAATTCATTCATCCTGTTACAATATTCAATTTGTTTATCGAAATAGTATTTAGCTTCTTCTTTATATCCATTTTTCCAATAAGCATATCCAATACGGTGCATATCATCGGTATCGAGATTTCCAATAGCTTTTAATCTTTCATACCATTTTTTATAATATTTTAATGATTCTTCATATTGACCAGAATACATGAGCATAGCTCCTAAACTGTTAAGAATATCAATATTGTTCGAATCTATTTTATATCCTTTTTTCGCATATTCAATAGCTTTTTCTAAATTATTACCAATAAAGATTTCTGGATAGGTCAAACCAATATAATATTCCAATGAATCGTCATCCAATTTTAAGGCTTCTTGTAGATAATAAACAGATTCATCCGCAAATCCAATACAAATATATGCCCAGGAAAGATCTCTTAATAAATGTGGTAAGCCATTATCATGATTAAGGGATGCAGCTTTTTGAAGATTATCAATCCATTTAACAAAGTCATCCTGTAAATACAGAAGTCCTTTTCCCCTATATGCCATCCAATCATTTGGATTGAATTTTAAAGCTTTGTCATATTCTTTTATAGCCTGTTCACTATTACCAATTTGACGATAACATTCTCCCCTGATAGTATATGCTTCAGCCAGTTGATCATCAAATGAAAGGGCAATATCTGCCAGGATTAATACAGAATCCATGAAATTTTCTGAGAAGTATTCACTCCAATAATGCTTATTCCAATATACCCGTGCCAATCCAAGATATGCCTGTGCAAACGCAGAATCATATTCCAATGCTTTATTAAAGAGATCCTCAGCTCTTTCAAGATCATCTTCCTCTTTTCCTCTCTGGTAGAAATCATAAGCTGTCAGACTGGTGGTGGGAGTTTTTTCAATGAGTAGTTTTTCCTCAGGTGTAATAATTGCTTTCAATTCATTTGCTATTGCCTGTGCCACTTCACTTTGTACAGAAAAAATATCGTTCCAGTTTCTATCATATTCGTTTGACCATACGTGATCATCTTCACGGGCTTTTATTAACTGGACAATTAGTCTAACATTATCTCCCGACTTTTGGAAACTGCCTTCAAGCAAATATACAATGTTAAGTTCCCGACCAATTTCAGGTATCGTTTTACCAGGTATTCGGTATTGTTCTGTGGAAGTCCTGGACATTACATGCAAATCTTCAATTTTTGAAAGGTGCAAAAGGATAGCATCCATCATACCATCTGCAAGATATTGTTTATCCGGTTCATCACTGAGAAGTTTAAAAGGAAGTACCGCAATAGACTTTTCAATTTCCTTAGTTTCTTTCTTACCACCAATGATATTGAATACAAACAAAACCACGACAATAGCCATAACAACCAGAAGTCCGGAAAGCAATAGTATCAACTTCTTTTTAGGTTTACGGATACCTTC
>CAZEKO010000449.1:0-1736 GCA_964512775.1 uncultured Bacteroides sp.
GGCGCCGATCCATATTACGGAAATAAATACCCCGAAGAACAGCATGATCAGTCCTGCAATCACAATCGGGATGGCCAGCAGCCCGATAAAGAAAATGCTCCATCCATGCCCACTGGTCATATCCCAGCTGGTTTTCAGGGCATCAATGACATCCATTTTCTGATCAATGATCAGATACGGGACAAAAGCAAGACGGCAGGCAAAAATAATTCCGGGTACGATCAGCATGATGATACCAAAGCCGACGATGATCCCCACTAAAAGGTTAGCCAGCACAGCATTCCAATAATTTCTCTCGAATATTGCAAACATATCCTTAATATTGATCTTCTCTTTCCTGACTGCCTTGAGGAACACCCATTTGACACCATAACCGATGGGCCCGAGCAGGAAAACACCATACAGTACCCCAAAACCAATTATGGGAATGAAGTACCACTGGAAATGCTCTTCTTTCCATTGAAATACGCCAGCCGGCATCTGTATAACGGCATATACTATTGTTACTACCAATAATTCAATGAAGGTCTTCCACATAACATCCCAGCCCTTGCTATAACTTGGACTCGCCTTCGGGATGAACTCATTCGTGTTGTTTTCATTAATTGCTTCCATGTCATTTTTGTTTAATAATTTATGATTCAAAAGTAGTTTGCCATATATACATATTTTAGCGACCTAAGTAGGAATTTTCAAATCACTACTTAAGTTGGAATGATCTGTAAAACCCGCCAGATCAGGGAATAATAAAACACTACTTTCGTATGAACTCTTTGTCTCTTATTTTCCCTATTTTAGCTTAACAATTTTGTGGCAATGTCTGAGACCATCAAAATAGTAATCACGACTCTTTCGATCCTTACCGGATTGTTTTCAATCTTTGCTGTTCACCTGATGAGTCAGAAATACCGCCTGTCATTTTTATCTATCTACTTTTACTTCCTGATTTTTCTGAACATCTTTGGCATTTATGGTGTGGCGGGTGCAAGGATCATCAGGGAAGTATTGGTCAGACTGGAAACCGGGACTGCATCAATAGAATATATAACCCTGGTTTTCACCTTTCTCGGCATCCCTTTCCTGATCCTTGCTATGTACATGTTTCTGCGTCTTTGTACCGAAATGGTCAAAAGGAATCTCTCAACGGGTTTCAACCTGATATATTTCAGCCTGCAATTCCTGATTTTCCTTGCATACGGACTTATCCTGGTCATGATCTCCCGTTTTGGCGAAAACCGTTTCGACCTTATAAAGCGGGTAATTCAAATTACCTATTCAGCACTGTTCGCAATAAACTGCTTTGTCGCACTCGCCCTACTGTTTTTTCACCAGCGCCGTTTCATCGATATAAAAGAAAGAAAATCCATCCAGACTTTCGGATTGCTTTACCTCGCCATCGTTACTGTCCTGCTTGTCATGACTAACCTCTCTCATCTCTCTCCCTGGCTGGAAGGTTTTTTCCTTTTCTTTCTGTTTGCCAGCCATTTAATTCCTATTTTCTTTTTAAATATTAATATTGATAAATACTATATTGAACCTGTTGTAGTCATTGATTTCAACAAGTCTGTGCAGGATTTTGCCAGTAAATTTGGTATTTCGGGCCGTGAAAAGGAAGTCATTGAGCTTATCTGCAAGGGCCAAAGTAACCAGGACATCAGCGACTCCCTGTTTATATCACTTCAGACCGTCAAGGACCATATTCACAGGATCTACCTTAAGACTGACGTCAAAAACCG
>CAZEKO010000450.1:0-1725 GCA_964512775.1 uncultured Bacteroides sp.
ATGTACAACCTCAACGATTAATCCTGAGCCGGTCAATCCTAATGCTTCTCCGGAAGCAAAAGCCTTACTTAAATTTCTTTATGACATTCAGGGAAAATATACGCTCTCTGGTCAGCATAATTATATTATTACCGGATCAAAATATACTGATGAGGTATACAGGATAACCGGTAAATACCCGGTTGTCTGGGGTTCGGATTTCAGCTTTTTTGTGGAGGGCGAGAATTATGCCAGGTTTCAGCATTGTGGCCCGGCAAATCTTTCGGATCCGGCCGACAGTGCGTATTTTCTGGATCTGACCATTGACCAGGTCCGACAGAATATGGTTGAAGAAATTATCCGTCAGCACCAGTCAGGTCATATAATTACCCTGATGTGGCATTGTTGTTTCCCAACTGAGGGAGATCAATGCGAAGGGAATAATATCTGGGCGATGGAGAACAGGCCTTCTCCGGAAACCTGGAAAGAACTTATCACGGAAGGTACCGAATTAAATAAACAATGGAAAGAGCAGGCAGATAATATTGCCGGATATCTGAAAAAATTACAGGATGCAAAAATACCTGTTCTATGGCGGCCCTATCATGAAATGAATGGAGTCTGGTTCTGGTGGTGCAATCATAAAGGGGCTAATGGTTTTCCTGAATTATGGCGCATGATGTACAAATATTTTACTGATTATCACCGCTTGAATAATCTTATATGGGTCTGGAACACCAATGCCCCGCGAGATATCCCGGGTGATGAAGCATTTGACTATGAATTATTTTATCCCGGTGATGAATTTGTCGATGTACTCGCAGCTGATGTTTACCGGAATGATTATAAGCAATCTCATCATGATGATCTCATTAATCTTGCTAAAGGCAAACCTATTGCTCTTGGTGAGGTAGGTGGTTTGCCGGCACCGGAAATTATTGACAACCAGCCTTATTGGGAATGGTTTATGAGTTGGGGTAACCTTTTGACAAGAAGTAACACTGACGAAGTGATCATCAAACTTTATAATTCACCTCGCGTATTGACACTGGATGAAATCAAACTTAATGATGATGGCTCCATTGAAGTTCGATAGGTCTTAAATGGTGCTTCAATTATATACACTATTGTGCGTTCATGAATTTATAATTTATCTCCATTTTTAATTCCTTTGATGGGGATAAGATTACCATTAAGTCTATCTGCAATATCCTTTGCTACAATGTATGAATTTCCTGTGCCTATAAAATAGTATATTTCTATATTCATTCTCGTGTTTTTTAGGATTGCACACAAAGATTTGCGACAGGTAATTAATTAATTAATTATAAGTTTTATTAATCTGACTCTTCCCTTATTAATTATTCTAAACAAATATATCCCAGCAGTATAATTTTTAACATTTATACTTGTTAATTCTGAATCTATCTCCTTTGTCATCAAAATTTGTCCTTTAAGATTCAGAAGCTCAATGGAGTAGGGTAAATTTGTAGATACTGTTTTAATCCAAACAATTTCTTTTGTTGGATTTGGATAAAATTCTATTTCACTTTCAATACTAATTTCTGAATTTCCTGTGATTATTAATGGTTTACCCCATATTATCTGCCCTTTCTTATAATAAACCAGTTTATTCTCCATTCCACCAAGGCTAAAAGCATTAGAACATTCGTAATATGGTCCTCCCATTCCTTTAATGTACTGATATGCTGGAAAACATCCATCCGCGCAACAGTTAGACCAACA
>CAZEKO010000451.1:0-1723 GCA_964512775.1 uncultured Bacteroides sp.
TTTTTCATCAGCGGTAAAAGCTTGATTCTCAAAATAACAGGGTGCACTCACTGAATCATGAGAAGTGATTTGCCATACTTCTCTGCCTGTTAATGAATCCTGGTATTTGATCCATTCTGGTTTCCATACGATTCTTGTAAAATCTTTTTTTTGCGGATAAGTTTCAACATGAAAAGAACAAAACACGAGAAATGTCAAAGGGAAAATAGCCAAACTGTAAAATTCTCTTATTTTCATCAGTATAAATTAATTCGTTAATTGCTTCATTTTACTGATTTCCATTCCTGCAGTAACAACTGCCCCAATACCACTCTGTGTAAGTATCCCTAAACATAAGAAAATAGAGGAGAAAGAAATGATTCTTCTCAACATTTACATTACATGCTTTGACGGGACAGGATATCCGCCATGAACTCCCGAGCAAGTTTTGCCTGTTCATGGGCGTAATCAACCTTAGCTGTTTTACCATCAGGGGTTTTAATGTGGTGGCATAATTCATAACAGAAATAACCGTTATAGCCTATTTCACCCATTAAATCGATGTATCGGTCATAATCGGCCCATTCGATAATTTCGTCTCGATATTTATCACTTTCATATTTTGATTGTACTTTACCTGTACTATCCCTGAAATATTCCCCGCCATAATGCGAATGAACCTGTAAGGGACCTACTGCTTTTACCGCTTCTTCAACCCATTCGGGATTCTTTCTGTCCATCATACCGGCATCAAGACAGATCTTTAACCACGGTGAATTCACTTCTTTCACCATACGCAGGCAATCACGATAATCCTTGAACAATGGAGGATGGTTTTGCAAAGCCATTGTAATTCCGAATTCCTCACCGAACCCAGCAGATTCTTTCAGGCAATCTTTAACAAAATTCCAACGGTCCAGCATTGTAGAGTATGGGTACTGGCGTTGGAAAGAGTAATAATCAGACCTGACCAGATCATAAGTCCCGACACCTTCATGCAGAGGTATCCCGGTCCATGCTGGAAATAAACGAACAATTTTTGCTCCCAGGTCCCTGGCCATCCGGGTTGTTTCTTTAACCATAAGCAACTGGCATTCACGGTGTTCAGGAATAGGACTGCTGAAATCATTGTTACATGCTACTGCAGGTATTTCGATACCTGTTTTTGCAAGAATATTTCTCATCTCATCCCGTCTTTTCTGTGGAATATCCATGGGATTACCCTGAGGACGTTTATTGTCAAGTTCAATTCCATCATATCCATAATCTTTTGCCCTTTGTACAAATTCCTCAAAAGAAAGTCCGGGACCATCATACCATATCCCCAGATAAGTAATACCATATAATCCGATTTTAATTTTTCCAGTTCTTTCCCTTTTTGAAGTTTCAGCTACGGGAGATGAAAAGACTTTATTCTTTAAAGCGGTATCTCCCAGTACGACTGCTCCTGCAGCAAGCCCTGTTTTCTGAAGAAAATTTCTGCGTTTCATTTTTTAAAGGATTAAGTAAAAATTAATGCCTATTTTAAGACTACAAATTAGGTAAATGAATTATTACAAACAAAAGTTCAATAAAAAAATTTTAGTAATTGATACACTGAATTAATAAGATACCTGCAAATTCCATTATAACTGGGCACCTAATTCATGAGTGAAATAATTAAATAATCCCGGAAATGGCTGAGTACCTGAAACTGGAAAACGATCTTACCTTAGTTAATGGTAAGATACCAGTGGAATAGGAA
>CAZEKO010000452.1:0-1720 GCA_964512775.1 uncultured Bacteroides sp.
AGTTCAGGATATTGAGGGCAGAATTGCGAAACTATTGTATTTTCAAAACTCAGGTTTTCAAGCTTCGGGCTCCAGATCTTCCGGACCATGTTCCATACATCTTTATCATTATATAAAGAAAAAGAGTTTTTAATATCCATTTTTCCATCGATATCCGACCACTTATAATTATCTCCATATCGTATTCCAATCCCGTTATTCAGAAACATGCAATTCTCAGCTACTACCAAATGGTTCGGGGAGCTGAATCCCAGTTCCAGACCCTGTCCACAGTTGGTAAAAACACATCCCCTGAAGGTGTGATTTCTGATAACTGTATTTCCACTTGATAAGGCAGCGCCTTCATGAAAACAAGCTTCAAATCTACAGTTTGTAAGAATAATTTCATCTCCTTCAGTGTTTCCTGAATCCAATCCGTCATCCTTGGCAAACATAAAGGTTGTATTATTAATTTCTGCATCCGATGCACTCAGATATAAGGCATCGTTATCCAAGTCGAGAAAAACATCGGAATCATCAGGAAAATCTGTAAATATAGAATTTCGTAAAGTTAAATCAGAATAATTAATCTGTCCTCCTGTTTGCGCACGTTGTACTAAGATGTCATCGAGTATAAGTGTGGCATATTGCGGATAAAAAATCTGGCCAATATGATCAAGCATAAAACAATGATCCAGTATAAGTGTGCTGTTTTCTGTATAAAACAATGCCTGTCTTCCTGAATGACCCCAATTATAGCCTTCCGAATCATGGTATCCGCTCTGGCAAAAGATAGTATATTCTGCTTCAATGGTACCATCAGATACGCGTGTGATAAATCCTCCCCAGTATTTATTATTCCGGCTGCATGTAATAAATACCGGATTTTCGGCAGTGCCTGCAAAAACTATAGGACCGTTAACATTAATATCGATTGCCTCATCAATAAGTATTACCGCACCTTCACGAACCGTCAAAGATCCTGTAGGTGAAATTTCCAGATTGCTATGGATCCTTACAAGACTATTTGCTGGAATTTCAATATCTGTGTTTATTGTACCCTGCAATTCTGTTTGAGGTTCCGATATTTTGTCAGGTGTTGCGCTCAATTGTTTGCCGCCAACTATGAAGTTCAACTGGTTTGAGATTGCAGATGCAACCAAATTCACAGAGCCTACACCCTGTTTGATGTTGAAAGTGTCTCCCGAAGAAGGACTTATACCTCTACAATAAATAGCTTTAATTGTTCCCGATTCTCTGACATAAAAAATAAAAGGCACTTTTATTGAGTCGGTATACCTGTGAGGATAGTAAATTTCTACATCTTCTGAACTCAGCAACACGGTTTCATAAGGCGCTGGTACCCATGCCCTTATCCCCCATTCGGAATTTTCCCTTTCTTCAGTCTTGGTAGTAAATAAGAAGGTATCATTTGCTTGTTGAGTTTCCTTATATATCAGAATCAATTCATAAAATCCATTATCCTTAAATTCAATGAAATTCCCGTATGAGAAATCTATGGTATCGTTGTTTAGTATTGCCAGATGAATGTTATTAGTATCATTTGCCAGGGCAAAAGGCAGGTAATAATCCTGCTTTGTTTCGAGCTCCGATAGATTAATACATCCCTCAGGGGGTTCAGTTATTTTCTTATCTTCTTTCTTGCAACCCGATACAAAAAGTAATAATATTAAAAAGGTCAATAGATTTTTAAGTTTCATATCTATTGGTTTTGCTGTAT
>CAZEKO010000453.1:0-1709 GCA_964512775.1 uncultured Bacteroides sp.
CCCTCTCACCCTCTCACCCTCCCTCAGATCCTCTTCCCCTCCTCTAAACCTGTTTTAAATAATCCTTCCTGATCTCGGGTGAAAGCCACATTTAAATACTTGCCATTCTCAACATTTTTTTTATTTTTATAATTGAGATTTTATTCATACAAGGATTGAATGAGTTGTGGCGAGCTTTAATCAAACGTTTTTTCTGTTTTGATAACTCTGAGATAAGTAAAATATATACAATGCAGGTAAAATTTGCTTTTCAAAATGATTATTGCAGTCAGATTTGATTATGAAAATCTTTATCTCCGACTCATGTATAAAAGTCGTTACTTACTGTTCATAATTTTATCAATCCTTTTACTCCCTGTTCTGCATGCCCAGGATATTACCGGCGACTGGTATGGAAAGACCCTGACATCGGACTCAGCACGATTTAATTTCCATATTTTCAGAGACCAAAAAGGCCTGAAAGCTACGTATGATAATCCTGACGTTGCATTTTTTAATAGTCCTGTGGATGAAATCACCCTGGAAGGTGATACTGTTTTTTTTAGAATCAATAATATAAATACCACCTATAAAGGGCATGTAAACGGGGACTTTACAAAGATATCCGGAGAGGGTTCCCTGTATGGTTATAATCGGAGAATTGAATTCGGCCGCAAAAAAATTATGAAGATCATACCGGTAAATGAAGATTGCATGACAGTCGGGCATGCAACGGTTAGAGTAATTAAAACCAATCCACACGGGAAATTACCCTATACTGGAATAAGAGTAGTGAAAGCCGGAATCCCAAAAACAATAGAAATTGATTCATCACAACTTAAAGTTGTAACACCGGGGAAGGATGGCTATTCAAATCCTGTGGTTTACACTATTCCTGAGAAAATGGAGGTGGGTCAGTATAATATACAGCAATCTAATTCTCAGATTGATTATTACATCCTAAAGGCAAAACAACCTGAACCAATTCCTGCACAACATATGCGTATGAAAGATGCAGCTTTACTAAATATCCAGTACCTGAATATGGAGCAGGGTTTAAAAGATCCTGAAATATGGAGCATAATGGAGGATTCAAAAGGGAATATATGGTTTGGCGGATATCTTAATGGAGTATGCAGGTACGATGGTAAAAACTTGATATATTACACTAGGAAAGAAGGTTTGACCAATAATACGGTTTGGACAATACTGGAAGACAGGAATGGAAATATATGGATGGGTACCGCCTATGGGATATGCAAATATGATGGAAAGTTTTTTTATCAGTATACCGGGACCGACGTAATAAACGGAGTCTATTCAATAATCGAATCGCAGGATGGGAGTTTATGGTTTGGTACGCACGATAGAGGAGTACTGCAGAAAAAAGGCAACTCCTGGATCCATTATACAAAAAATGAAGGCCTGATTCATAATATAGTCAGGTCTGTCGCTGAGGATAATCATGGGAACATCTGGTTTGGTACGGAAGGGGGAGCATGTAAGTATGATGGAATCTCATTTACACATTATACAGAAAATGAAGGTTTGATTTCAAACAGGGTCAGATCTGTTATTAAAGATAGATACGGGAACCTCTGGTTTGGTACGGAACAGGGAGTTAGTAAATACGATGGGAAATCATTCCGGCACTTTACCATAAATGAAGGTCTGTCAGCTAATTATGTTAATTCGTTAGAAGAAGATGAGGATGGTTATCTCTGGTTTGG
>CAZEKO010000454.1:0-1704 GCA_964512775.1 uncultured Bacteroides sp.
ATAAACCGGAATAAATCTATTGGTACAGGAATAAACCTTGGGAATGCTCTTGAAGCACCAAATGAAGGAGAATGGGGATCGATTATTTATTGCGATCACGAAAGCAGGCTTACCTGGACAGAATTTGTGCACCAGCAAATTGAAGAAAGCGGTTTCAGCTCAACTTATTTCGATTTTGGAGTGTATTTCAGAGCATACGATCTTGAAAATGACCATTGGCTTGATGGATTCTTATCAGCACTCTTAGGAGACTAATGCAAACAACAAAGTTAACCTTCATCTCTTATATGATCCTGATCAATTAAGTTGAATTATAATCTTGTTTGAGTTTTGGTGATTAATATATAGCGCGCCTCCGTTATCCAATGAGGTCCATTTCCAGGAGTCAGTGATTAATTCATTGCTTTCATTTAATTCGATATTATCTGCAAGAATTTTTTCAGGTTTTGTTTTCAGGCGGAGAACTTCCTTTGCTGATGAATCAAAAGTCTGGTATAAAATTTTCTCTGAACCGTAATTTATTTCAGTAATAATTGATGAAGAACTCAGCAGTTTGTTTTTGTGAGATGGTGCAAGTTCAGGACAGGCACTCATTGACCTGAGGTAATGCCTGATATAATCACCATACCCATCGGTAAGCCAGATATCATCCCGGATATACCGGTTTTTGCCATCCCAGTCCACCGTATATGTTGCCCAATTGAGTGTCCTGATTGCGTTAGTTTTATAGATAGTATCACCCGACAAAGCAGTATACCAGAGCTCCATTGAGGCCTGGCGGGAAGAGTGACTGTTCCCGGGCACCCGGTAAACGGTTTGTTCATTCATCACGATCACCCCGTATTTTTCATATTCATGATTGCCGAGTTCCTGGTATGTCCAGTCAAAGATATTTTTCACATCGACCTTCCAATTGGGGAAAAGATCTGGATTCAGCATGATAAACATGGCAAAGGTGATGGCATTGGTCTGCGTGTTGCTCCATCCCGGAATATCCTCAAAGAACGGTCCCCATTTATTGGTTTTCATTGGATATTCTTTCATCCAATTAAGGATGATATCAAAGGATTTTTGATAGTTTGCAGCATTCGCGGCATCAAGCTTAATTAATTCCTGAAAGAGCATCAGGGTACCTGACCAGTTTGCAGTATATACCGCTTTTGATTCAATTATGCCACTATTGGTATTGCTGAAGAATGATCCGGATTTACCTGTCTGTGCATTTATTCTGAAAGGAAGCGGCGACTTATCGTTATCACCGGGCATTGTCTTCTCAGCAAGGACTTTAGCGATGTTGGCTGCGGCATCCAGGTATTTCAGGTCGCCGGTTATTTTATATAGGGTTATCAGTTCATATCCAAAATTCCCCGCCTTATCCGGCTGGAGGTAACCTTTGCCGTTCCGCATGTCCCCATCATATTTACCGGAGTGAATTTTAGTATTGTAGGGGTAGGGGAGGTTTGGCCAGATGCAGGCAGAATCGGAAAGAGACCGGGCAAGGTACTCATCGGCCAGGTATTTCATATTTTCTATGACGGATGGATCACCTGTGTACTGATAGAGCAAAGACCAGCTTGACAGCGCCATATTGATCTGGTCGCCTCCCAGACCGCGCATATCGTGTTCCGGTCTCCATACCTGGTGGTTCATATAATATTTCAGACCGTTGGAATCTGTTTCCATATTTTCCCAGAAATTCCAGAC
>CAZEKO010000455.1:0-1703 GCA_964512775.1 uncultured Bacteroides sp.
ATAGAGCTGGATAATGATTTTGATTTTTCAGCAGTAACACAGGAGCAATTCAGCGGACTGCTTAATATTACACCGGAAGATATACTCACAATCCAGATCCTCAAAGATGCATCAGCTACAGCAGTCTGGGGCTCCAGGGGCGCCAATGGTGTGTTGCTGATAGAAACAAAAAGAGGAACAAAGGGTAAAACAACATTTGATTACCTGTATAAACTGAGCATCCAGGAACAGCCAAAATCAGTCCCCCTGCTCAACGGAGATGCATATTCAATGATGATGTTGGAAGCAATTTTGAATTCAGGTTCTACAGAAATACCGGACGAACTTGCATATAATAAGGAATGGGAAGAATATTATAATTACTCTCAGAATACAGACTGGCTGAAAGAGATTACACAGAGAGGGATATCCCATGATCATACATTATCAATTATGGGCGGTGGCGAAAGCGCATTATACCGTTTTTCATTGGGCTATCTTGATCAGGAAGGCACAACAAAAGGAACAGATTATCAAAGGTTTACATCACGTGTTAATCTTGATTACAATGTCTCCCGGAAATTGTTGTTCTCGGGAGATATATCATATATATATTCTAATAATGATCTGAGTTATAAAGAGAATAATGATTCAAGGACCATCCGGGCACTGGCATACGTAAAAGCTCCTAATATGAGTATTTATGATTATGATCCGGATGGTACCATGTCAGATAACTATTTTTCACCGGGGGATAACTTCCAGGGCTACGGCTCACTGTGGTATAACCCTATGGCTATGGCAAATGAATCAACCTGGAACAGGAAAGAACACAGACTCCGGACAAAGCTTCAGGTTAAATTCAATATCCTGGATAACCTTGTTTTTCAGAGTTTTGTCGCTTACGATATTGATAATCAGATTGAAAACAAGTTCCTGCCTGAGAATGTAACAGGACTTCACTGGACATCTCATTACGTAAACCTTGCTTCCGGTATGGATTATCAGAGTTCAGTACTGGAAAGCCAGACTCAGTTGCTGTACACCTATATGAAAGGCTCTAAACATAAGGTTACCTCAATGATTGCCTTTACTTTATCTGACAAGAAGAACGGATGGTATTACGGAAGTACGTCAAATCTTCCTTCTTCGTATCTTATTAATTATGCTGAAGCTGCGCCTATTTACTGGATCGGTGACGGTTACAGCCAGAATCGTATGGCCGCTCTTCTTGGTTTTGTGCATTACAGCCTGCTGGACAGGTACCTTTTTCAGTTCAATATTCGCAGGGAAGGTTCCTCAAGGTTCGGATATGATTCAAGATGGGGGACATTCCCGTCAATATCACTTGCTTACCGTATTTCCTCTGAACCATTCATGAAGAAGCTGACATTTATTAATGATTTGAAATTGAGATACAGTTATGGAGTAAATGGAAACCAGCCCAGCAGCAGTTATGGATATTTTAACCTGTACAGCACGGGAGAGGAATATATGGATATGCCTGTGGTTGTCCCGGTCAATTTGCAGCTTGATCATTTCAGATGGGAAAAAAATTCACAAATCAACTATGGTTTTGATCTGTTTGCGTTGAAAAATTATATTGAACTTCATTTCGATATATATAGTCAGAAAAGCAAAGATCTGATCTGGGAAAACCTGAGCCTGCCCTCCACTTCAGGATTCCCTAATATTACAAGGAACTGGGGCTCAATGGATAATAA
>CAZEKO010000456.1:0-1702 GCA_964512775.1 uncultured Bacteroides sp.
CAGAAAAGGAAGAACAAAAAATCGAGTTAAGAAGCGAAGAAGTTCAGGATATCCTCGGCCATGTGCCGGCCTGGATTGTCAGATGGGGGATACTTGTCGTTTTGATCACTGTAATATTGATAATTGTCGGGAGCTGGTTTTTCAGATATCCTGATATTAAACGGGCAAATGTTATTATTACTACAGAAAATCCTCCTGCCACGCTTGTCGCAAGATCAAATGGCAAAATTCAGGATTTATTCGTGGAAGATAATCAATATGTTACAGCCGGGACACGGCTTGCTATTATTGAGAATGCATCGGATTATAAGGATGTTTTGTTGCTTGATGAGATCACCACTGAAATCAGGGAAATTATTCCCGATTTTAATGTGCTCATTAATCTTGACCTCACTGGAGACTATAAAATGGGTGAAGTACAGCAATCATATGCAAGCTTTTTAAAAACTCATAAGGATTACCAGAATTTTATTGAACTTAATTATCATGAACAGAAGATTAATGCACTGCGGTCGGAAGTCAGCAAACTTGAACAGCATTTAAAAAACCTTAGACAGATCAGGTCCTTACATAAACGTGAACTTGATCTGATTTATAATCAGTTTATAAGGGATTCAATGTTGTTTGTCAAAAAAGTTACTGCACCTGCAGACTTTGACAAATCGAAATCGAATCTGTTAGGTAAGCAATATGAGTATGAACAGGTTAAAATTGATGAATCTCAGACCGATATTCAGATTGCTAAATTAAACCAGGGTATACTCGACCTGGAACTTTCGGCTGCAGAAGAGACAAGAAAACAGCAGAATGCATGGCAGGAATCATTTGAGAACCTGGCAGCGCAGATATCCCTTTGGAAACAGAAGTACTTACTTGATGCTCCAATAGACGGGGTGGTCTCGTTCACGACTTACTGGAGTAAAAACCAGAATGTAAGGGAGGGAGAACGCGTAATGACGATAATTCCCTCGAACGAGGGCAAGATTATTGGTAAGATTAACCTGCCTATACAGGGTGCAGGAAAGGTATCACTGGGACAGCAGGTCAATATTAAAGTAGATAATTTCCCTTACCTCGAATATGGAATGATTAAGGGTGTAGTTAGAAACATAAGCCTTGTTCCAGATAACCAGGAATATACCGTAGAAGTTGATCTTCCTGAAGGATTGACAACCTATTATAAAATTGAGATACCTTTTAAACAGGAAATGCAGGGGACGGCTGAAATACTAACTGATGAAAGACGGCTTCTTGAGCGTATCATTTCCCCGATCCGTGCCATCATATCACAACAACGGGCTTCTTCCTAAATATAATGATTGATTATAGCTTCGTAAAGTTCTTGTTTACCACTGATCTGTTTTGGTTCCCCGGACTTTATAGCCAGATCCCTTAAGTTTTCAAGTGTGAGTTCTCCTTTTTCAAATTTTGCTCCATTTCCACTATTGAAGGATTCGTATCTTTCTTTTCTCATTTTATTATAATCAGAATGATTCAAAATATCATGGGTAACGAGAAAAGCCCGTGCAAACACGTCCATAGCTGATATATGTGCAATAAACAAGTCCTCAAGGTCAGTTGAATTCCTGCGGGTTTTTGCGTCGAAATTGATCCCACCGGTTGTGAAACCTCCTGCTTCCTCGATAATAAGCATAGCTTCTACAAGTTCATAGATATTAATCGGGAACTGGTCAGTATCCCA
>CAZEKO010000457.1:0-1689 GCA_964512775.1 uncultured Bacteroides sp.
ATAAAAGGATCAGTTCAGTCCGATTCATTGATCATCAGAAAACGCCTGAGTGAAGTACTCAATAATTTCCGTGAGGAGGGATACCTCGCTGCAAGTATTGATAGCTTTAATTTTGATAATAATCAGATAACGGCATTCTGTCATAGAGGTATCAAGTTCAAATGGACAAAGGTGTCATTTGATTCTGTTGACCTCAGGATTTTGAACAAAGCCAGAATTAGTACACGTAGCTATCAGAATAAACAGATTGATCCTCAGCAGCTTATGAGAGATCAAAAGAAGCTTGTAGGTATTTTGGAAAATGCTGGTTATCCATTTGCATCTGCCGGGTTGTATAATATGAGATTTGAGGGAAATATGGCAGCAGGCATTATGTATCTTGACAAAGGCCCTCTGATCACCATCGACAGCATAATCATTAAAGGTAATGCGAAGATATCTGCTAAGTACCTGCAGAAACAAATCGGACTTGAAAAAGATGACCTCTACCGGGAGAATAAAATAATTGCAATCAGCGACAGAATAAAGGAAACGACATTTCTTCGCGAGATAAAACCATTTGAGATTGAATTCTGGGATGGTACAGTGGATATTTATACTTACCTCGACAAAAACAGGGCGAACCAGTTTAATGGAATTATCGGTATTATACCAAACAATAAAGTGACAGGAAAACTTCTTTTAACCGGTGAAGTTAATTTCAACCTGGTTAATCTTTTTGGCAGAGGAATATTATTTGGTATGGACTGGAAAAAGCTGGAACCCCTGACACAGGAATTAAATGTAAGCGGATCATTTCCGTATATCTTTAATTCTTCTGTAGGAATCGGCATGAATTTATTCCTTTTAAAACAAGATACTACTTATTTCAGGGCAGAACCGGAAGTGGAACTGCAGTACATATTTAATGGATCAAATTACCTGCGGATTTTTTACAGGAGCCAGGGGTCATCTTTACTTAGCACCCACGGACTTGAAGATATAACAACCTTGCCATCATATGCCGATTTTAACACTTCTCTGTATGGTGCAGGAATAAGATTCAGCAAACTGGATTATCTGTATAATCCCAGAAAAGGAATTTACGTTGAGGGAGACCTGTCAATTGGATCAAAAAAAATCAAAAAAAATCCGGATATCAATGATGATGTCTACGAAGATTTGGATTTATCGACAACTAAGACTGTACTAACCAGCGGGGTATATTTATACTTTCCAATAGGGAGGAATTTTGTAGCACACATAAGGAACTTAAACGGGTATATGTCTGATGAAAATCTATTTGAGAATGAATTGTTCCGGCTTGGAGGCATAAGAAACATGAGGGGTATGGATGAAAATTCTGTCACTGCCTCATCTTTTTTTCTCGGAAGCCTTGAATTCAGATATCTTTTCGAAGAACAATCAAACTTGTTCCTTTTTTTCGATGGAGGTTATTATCAAAAGAATATTTTAGCCGGACTAACAGAGGACACTCCAATTGGATTTGGGGTTGGGATGAATCTTCAAATCAGGGCAGGAATATTTACCATAAGTTATGCCATGGGCAGACAGTTTGACAATCCTCTCAACATTGGGAATGCTAAAGTCCATATAGGTTATATCCAGCGATTCTGACTACCTGATTTCAAATTCTACTCCAGCTTCATCAGCGATTGTTTTGAGATCTTTTGCGACTGCCGGGATAAT
>CAZEKO010000458.1:0-1679 GCA_964512775.1 uncultured Bacteroides sp.
CCTGGCTTCCGTAATTAACAATGTCTTAATGGTATCCTGAGCACTCAGAATACCACAAGAAAAGAGAAAAGAAGTAAGTACTAGTTTTAATTTCATAATGGTTAGTTTTAGTTAAACAAAGAGGATAACTTCAATTCAGGTATCAAATATAGAAAAAAAACCTATTAAACAATATTTTCCTGATAAAAACCATAAATTTCATCTTTTTTATAAATTTACAACCAGATTAAAGGAAACACTTAAGAAACTGACAATATGACGCGGATTAAACAATTAGCTATTCTTGCATTAATAGTAACATTTTTTTGCAGATGCATTAACGACCCTGAAGAGGATGAAAAATACAAACGCCCTGATTGGCTTGCAGGGAAAGTGTACACACAAATTAAAGCACAACCTGAACTTTCAACCTTTGCAAGATGTGTTGAACTGACCGGGTATGATACTCTTATAAATATATCAGGAAGTTATACTGTATTTGCTCCGAATAATGAAGCATTTTCAATTTATTTTCAAAACCATCCTGAGTACAATTCAGTAGAAGATATTCCAATCACGGAATTAACAAAAATCGTAAAATACCATATTGTGCAAAATCCATGGAGCAAAATCCAGCTCAGATCACTCGATGTTTTTGGCTGGATTGATACGCTGGATATTGACAATAACAAGCCAAGAGGCTATAAGAGAGAAACGCTTCTGCTTGTTAAGGATAAATTTTTAGGGGTTATCAAGAGCATAAAAGAAAATGGGAAGACTATTATAGTTGATTCCCTCGATGCCAGATGGTACAGGAAAGTTTCTGTTGATTCGCGCAAATTTGCCCCTATTTTTTTTAAGGAATATTTTGAAATCTATGATTTAAATTTAAATGATTTTGAATTTTATTTTAACAGGCCATTCGAAAGTCCACAAGATATTTATTATGTAAATGGGCGTATCATCGGGGATGAAATATTTGCTGAAAATGGTTTTGTATATAATATTGACAGGGTTGTTGAACCACTTCAGAATGCTTACCAGATATTAGATAACCAGAATGGCAATGAATCCTATACCCTTCTAAAGGACCTGATAAATCTATTTCCTGAATTCGAATACAATGATGAAAAAACCATGGATCAGCCAGGTGCGGAAGAGGGTTTTAAAGTTGATTCGCTTTTCGATATTACCTATCCTCAACTGGCATTTAACATTTATAATGAAAATACAAAACCTCCATCGGGTACAATGGGATTGCCAAGTAATGTTACAATACGCTATCATCATGGATTAATTGCTCCGACTGATGAGGCATTTACTGAATTTATAAACGAGTACCTTGTTGGGCCGAACAAATGGGGTACTCTGGCAGATTCACCTGAACACATAAAAAGAATTATAGCGAATTCACATATGTGCACTAATCCAATTTATGAAACCGATCTTGAAAAAGGTTTTTATAATGGGGAAATGGATCTAGTTCGACTGAATCCCGCTGATATTATACAGAAACAATATAGCAGCAACTGCACATTTATTGGTTTGAATAAAGTTGTTATACCACGTGCATTTTCAAGTGTAACAGGACCGGTTTACTTACAGCGGGGATATTCTAAAGTAATGTACGCGATTGAACGGGCAGGTTTATTACCTGCACTTAAAAGGGAAAATGCAAATTATTTATTTTATGTCGAATC
>CAZEKO010000459.1:0-1669 GCA_964512775.1 uncultured Bacteroides sp.
GGAAGCAAGGTGACATAGCACTAAAGGAGAAGGTACAGGGTACAGGGTACAGGGTACAGGGTACAGGGTGCAAGGTACAACCTGCCTACCGGCAGGCGGGGTTACAAGTTGCAGGTTGCAAGTTGCTTGGTTAGCTTTTCATGAATAATTAAATGGAAAAATTTCCATCGGCTAAAATTCTTCCTCTTGAATTCAGGGAACATCTGAATATTATCCAAAATTTTACACTTACATACAAGGATAATATCAATGAAAACATTGCCATACGTGAGATCAGATGTCTGAGGAGCATGTACCCATACATTCTTGCCCCTATCGAAGAGGGAGACCTGTTTGCAGGGAAGATAAGGATGCCGGCAATATGTTTTATTCCTCAGGCAGGTGGAAATGAAGGTGGTTTTGGTTATGTCTGCAATCTGGAAATGATGAGCGATCTTTTAAAACATCCTGAAGCCACTGAAAATGACCGTAAAATATTAAGAGACCTTACTGATTTCTGGTCGACCGAACGTACTATTTATAAGACCCGTCAGGCATATTCTGAAAAACTTAAAACAGGTCTTCCATCAGATAATTGGACCGGGTCATCCGGAATTGCATTCCCACTTTACCGGATGGCAGGAACTCATCTTGATTATTCAACGCTCTTAAATCTGGGAATTCAGGGGCTTAAGGATACTATAAAAATCTATAAGGAGAAATCAAACAGAATTGATTCCCTCGAATTCTATCAGGCATCTCTGGAAGCACTTGATCTGTTTGTGGAAATTTGTATCTACTATGCAGATCTTGCAGAAAAACTGGCCGGTAAATGTTCTGATAAACACAGGTCAGACCTGCAGGAGATGGCATATATACTCAGAACAATACCCTATTCAAAACCATCATCATTCAGAGCAGCAATACAACTTACCTTCCTTTATTGTATTATATCAGGATCCAATAACTATGGCAGGATTGACGACTATCTCAGTGATTATTATTGTAAAGATCTTGATTCAGGTATAATTAACTATGAAGAGGCATTGCGGTTGTTTGAGGGCTACTGGAGAATGATGATTTCAAGAAATGCCCCGTATGATGGTCGCGCAATTATTGGGGGATTGGGCCGGCAAAATGAAAAAAAAGCTGATAAACTGGCTCTGCTAGCCATTGAGACTGCTTTCAGAGTAAAGGATATTCTACCCCAGCTAACTCTCAGGTTTCATAAAAACCAGAATCCGGAATTATATCAGAAAGCATTGGATGCGATTGGTGAAGGAAGTACTTACCCAATGCTGTATAATGATGATGTAAATATACCAGCACATCAGAAAGCTTTTAAAATTACATACGAAGAAGCTTGCCAGGTAATTCCTTTCGGTTGCGGTGAATATATAATTAATCATCAGAGCGTAGGAACACCAAGCAGTGTTCTTAACCTTTTAAAGGCACTTGAAGTATTGCTTCATAAGGGTATCGATCCGGTTACTTTGCAGAAAGCCGGGATTCAGAATATCCCACTGGAATTTGATTCATTTGATGTACTGTATAATAAACTAAAGGAACAAATTAAATATTATATTGACCTGCTGGCAGAACAGGAGGCGGTTGAATACTGTTTGGCTGGGAATACCGCTCCTTTTCTCTACCTGAGTATACTATACGACGATTGCCTGAAAAATGGCAA
>CAZEKO010000460.1:0-1663 GCA_964512775.1 uncultured Bacteroides sp.
GAGGGCTTACATGCTGTGATGTGGGACGTACTGGGATCGAACCAGTGACCTCATGCGTGTGAAGCATGCGCTCTGAACCAGCTGAGCTAACGCCCCTTGCCCTGCAATTGCTTTTTTACTTCCTCAAGACGAAGATATGCCTGATGATCGTATACGGCCTTTTCTCTTCTTAAATCCCAGCTTTTCTGAATTATTTCAAATGCACTATCATATTTACCCTGCTTATATAAACCCCAGCCCTGGGTATCCAGATAAAGATAATTATCAGGACTCAACTCCAGCGCCCTGTCCACAAGTTTCAAACCTTCATCAATGTTTCGGTCATTATCTATCAGGAAGAAGGCAAGCTCGTTCATTCTTTCAGGCTTTTCTGGTTCCATGGAGAGTGCCCTGCGATAATATTCCTCTGCTTTGTCCTTTTTACCCACATCCGAATAACCAAATGCCATTTGTGCAGTCGCATTTGGTTCAGTCCACGAATTCTCTCTTGCCAGACGTATCGCTTTCTCAAGATATCTATTCGCATTAACTGTATCTCCTTCAACCTCCGCAAGAAGACACTCCATGTAAGTCAGAAAAAGATTGTCAGGAAAATCCTTCTCAGCTTTTTTGTATAATTTTTTCTCTTTTTTGTATTGTCCTGTTTTATTATATGCTTCTCCAAGTTGCACATAGTTAAAAACCCATGCGGGTTTTAGCCCCAGTTTATCATAAATCTCAAGTGCTTTTTTATATTCGGGGATTGCCTTATCAAATTGAAGCAATTGAGAATAAGTATACCCAAGACTGTAATAAGTTCCCGGCAGGAAATCATCAATTTCCTGAAGTTGTCTCAGATATTTTAACTCTTCATATTTGGTTTCAAACAACAGGGCATAAACCCTGTTTGTACTGATTTTCAGCTGTAATGGCATCTGATTCCTTTTCTCATAAGCCTGGAGACACCATTTTTTTGCCTCATCATATAAGTACTCATTGTAATATCCTACAGAAAGTTTTAAAGCTGCTTCTATGAAATTTGAGTCAATCGCAATTGCCTGCAGATACATTTTATATGCTGTAAAATAATCTGCGTCTCTATAAGATTTATTGCCTAAAAGAAATAAACTGTATGCTTCAGGGGAGTGCGTTGTTGCAACAAGTTGAAAATCATCCGGAGATAATCCCTTTTTCAAATTAGAGATAATGAGGAAATTCTTTACCTCAATGGCAAGTGAATCCAGGACAAAGAGTATCCTGTCTGCGGTTTCGTCTATCTGAAATGACTTAATGACTTCTTCTGTTTTTGAGTCAATTAATTGTGCATTTATTCGTATTGTAGAGCCTGCCTGATTTATACTGCCGCAGATTAAGACATTTGCATCAAGTTTCTGCGAGATTGTACTGCCAACAGAAGGGGTGATTGATGCATAATTAGTGAGACCCTGACTTCGGATTAAACCAGTAATTGATTCTGCTTGTCTGACTTTTAATTCCCCGGAGTTTGAAAGGGATGTTATTAAATTATCCTGGATCCCGTCCTGCCATACATCCCAGATGCTGTCATTTGTATTATTCTGAAATGGCATTACTGCTATTGAAATTCTTCCATCTGATGATCTCAGATTTCCGAATTTATCCTGTCTGAATATTTTGGGAAATGCAAGTATTGCAGCTACTACCA
>CAZEKO010000461.1:0-1660 GCA_964512775.1 uncultured Bacteroides sp.
ATTTTCTCTTAGGATATTGTGATAATCCCATTTTTTCTATTAATGCAACAAATCTTGGTTCTGAACGCAGGTTATCAAAATTGAGATTTGTATTAATTCTTGGAAACGTTGTAGTGCCTTTCGCAGATTCAAAACCCTTTTCAAGGCAATCTAATGCTTTCTCTTTCTCACCCATCATAGCATACAGATTTGCTAAACGACTATAAGAAGGTTCGGATTTTTTTTGTTCTAATTCAATCCAGCATTTCAACAGGCCTTTTATTCCTGATTTATCAAAAGCTTCTTTTATATAATCTGCTTCATCTGGCAGAATCTTCTGGAGTACTTCAACCGCTTTCAAGCCTTCATCCAGTTTGATATAGTTATAAAACATCAAATACGAAAAACTAAAATCTGGATTAAGCTCAACAGTTTTAATGCACTCATCCAGTGATTCTTTAAATTTTCCTACATTATAAAGGAAAATGGCATGTGCAGCGTGGAATATTCCAACAAATGGATCAATTTCAATGCCTTGTTTAATAATCTCAATCGCCTCATTCTCTTGTCCAATAATATCTAATAACTCAGAATAACACATATATACAGTGGAATAATTTGGATTTAGCTCTATAGCATGGATCAGCTCTTTCCGTGCCTCCTCCCAATTCCATTCATAAAAATATAATATATTACCAAGTGTCGTATGTGCCTCTGCAAGGTTTTTATCCATTTCAAGAGCGTGTAACGCCAATTCTTTAGCTCTGGAATAGCCTTCCGGCCGGGGGATCCAGCCATAAAGTGAAAGAATATAATAGGAATCAGCCATCCCGGCGTATGCCAAAGCGTAATCAGAATCTTCTTCTATGGATTTTTCAAAATATTCCACGCTTTTCTTAAGTCCCTCTTCTGTTCTTTTAAACCAAAAATAACGTCCCTGTAAATAATAACTATATGCTGCCGGATTCTTTGTTTGATATTTTTCAATCAATTCCTTTTCGATAGGTGTAAGAATGGTTTTTAGTTGGTCTGCAACTTTTTGAGCAATATCGCTCTGGACATCAAAAATATCTTTCCATTCCCTGTCATAAATATCGGACCAGATATGGCCTTCATTCAGGGTCCGGATCAACTGGACACTGATACGCATCTTGTTTTCCTGTCTCTGGACAGTCCCTTCGATAACGAAGTTTACACCAAGTTCTTTCCCAATCTCCTGAATAGATTTTCTTTCTTCTTTTTCTTTATATTTCAATGTTGAAGTTCTGCCGAGTACTCTTAGATCAGTTATTTTTGATAACTGACTAATAATTACATCCGTAATACCATCACTGAACCAGGCCTGATCTTCATCTGTACTGAGATTTTCAAATGGTAACACCGCAATGGATTTTTCAATTTCCTTGGTTTCTTTTTTACCACCAATAACACCGAATACAAACAAAACCACAAAAGCAATAACTACAACCAGAAGGATACCGGAGGACAAGAATATCAATCTTTTTTTTAACTTTTTGGTATCTTCTTTTGCTTCAACAGGTTCCTTACTTTCATACTTAACTTCTTCCGACTTAGCATGACTAATAATCTGCGTATCCTTATATTTTATATACCACTTAATAATTGTTGTAAGATTAAAAAGAACTGGTTTTACCTGTTCCGGATCAAACTCTTTTGGATG
>CAZEKO010000462.1:0-1648 GCA_964512775.1 uncultured Bacteroides sp.
CCCTCACGCTTCACTTTTTTTCTTTCGACTCACGTAATTAACTATATTTACAGTCAAAATTCATGCGATGACTCAGTTACATCTTAGTGAACAGGAACAAATCCGCAGAAATTCACTGGCAGAGATCCAGAAAGCAGGAATAAATCCGTACCCTCCCGAGGGATTTATTATAAACACTTCTACTGCTGAGATACTACAAAAGTTTAATCCTGAAAAACCTAATTTCCCTGATGTTAAAATAGCAGGACGCTTAATGACGAGAAGGATTATGGGAAATGCTTCTTTTGCCGAGATACAGGATGAACATGGCCGGATCCAGATATATCTCAGAAGAGATGACTTGTGCCCGGGTGAGGATAAAACATTATACAATACTATTTTTAAAAAACATCTGGATATTGGTGATATAATTGGTTTAAAAGGATTTGTTTTCAAGACACAAATGGGAGAGACTACTATTCATGTAAAAGAATTAAAACTCCTGTCTAAATCTCTCCGTCCTTTACCTATCGTGAAAGAGAAGGATGGATCAGTATTTGATGCCTTTACGGATCCGGAACAACGATATCGTCAAAGATATGTTGACCTTGTTGTTAATCCTGATGTCCGTGAGATTTTTGTTAAAAGAACCAGGATTATTGATTCGATGAGGAATTTCCTTAACATCAGAGGTTACCTGGAAGTAGAGACACCTGTGCTTCAGCCTCTATACGGTGGTGCTGCTGCCAGACCTTTTACAACACATCATAATACTCTTGATCAGACATTGTACCTTCGGATTGCCGACGAACTTTACCTGAAACGGTTGATAGTCGGAGGTTTTACAGGTGTCTTTGAATTTGCAAAAGACTTTCGCAATGAAGGCATGGACAGGTTTCATAATCCTGAATTTACACAGGTTGAACTTTATGTTGCATACAAAGATTACATATGGATGATGGAACTGGTGGAGGAGATGATTGAAAAGGTTGCATTGGACCTATATAAAGATACTAAAGTCAAAGTTGGAGAAAACATTATTGACTTTAAGCGTCCCTGGAAAAGGTTGACCATGTATGGGGCTATTAAAGAATATACCGGAATTGATATTTCGGGTATGGATGAAGCTGCCCTTGTTAATACTGCCCATAAACTCAAATTACATGTTGATGAAACCATGGGAAAAGGAAAACTGATTGATGAGATCTTCGGCGAGATCGTCGAAGGAAATCTTATACAACCTACATACATTATGGATTACCCCATTGAAATGTCTCCACTTGCAAAAAAGCACAGGGAAAAACCAGGGCTTGTGGAACGCTTTGAGGCTATTTGTAATGGAAAAGAGCTCTGTAATGCTTTCACAGAATTGAATGATCCCATTGACCAGAGGGAAAGGTTTGAAGAACAGGTCAGGCTGGGCAAAAGAGGTGATGAAGAAGCTATGATGCTTGATGAAGACTTCCTTCGTGCACTGGAATACGGAATGCCGCCCACAGCAGGGCTTGGTATTGGAATTGATCGGCTGGTGATGCTAATGACTAATTCTTCTTCAATCCAGGATGTAATATTATTTCCCCAGATGAAATCTGTGGACAATCAATGAATCTTATTACTGCTCCGTTTTAACTGGCTGCAGGGATTTATTGTAGAACTCATTCTGTAATTC
>CAZEKO010000463.1:0-1636 GCA_964512775.1 uncultured Bacteroides sp.
AACACTTCCCCCAAAACCTGAACCAATTACAATGAAATCATAAGAATTTTCCATTGAAAACCTGCAAGTGGGACATAGTTAAGGCATCTAAGATAATTCTTTCACTGAAATAATTTGTATAAATGAAAGAATATGATCAAACTCAGAATTTTCCGAACTTAAATGCAAGAAAGACTCCTGGGCTTGACATATCATGGGCGGTTAAAAATGTACTGATAATTAATAATGTAATCTGTTTCATGCTGATTAATATTGAAATAATAACCTCAAGGTTGCAAAATTAGCCTTCAAGATACTTTTTAAGTGCGCCAAAAAAATATTCTTTCCAGCCATAATCAATATTAGTAAAAGCATCATCAGGAACATTCGTATGTAAAAGATGAATCCTCGTACCATTCTTTTCTTCTTCAAGCTCAATTGTGACAACCGAAGAATTATCAGGATCATCAAAAAACCATTCCTGGACTATTTTTTTTCCATGGACAATTTCAAGGTTTTTGCCTGTTATATCACCTTCCCATAACGAAAATTTTGTTCCGGGTTTTGATTCCATTACTGCAGGGTATCCCGTCCATAACTCTAAAGCTAAAGGATTGGTCAATGAGTTAAATATTTCTTCACTCTTAGCTTTAATGAAGAATGTCTTCCTGATTTGCTTCATAATCCCCTGTTTTTTAAGCTTTTAAGATCTATGGTATTTAATGAAGGTCAATTGTTCCGGTCAGATACGTCACTGCCGTTCCTGAAATTTCAACCCTGTCACCCAAATATTTACAGAATAGTTTACCTCTGCGTTCTGATAATTGACTGGCAGTTAGTTCTGTTTTGTTTAATTTCTTAGCCCAATATGGTGTAAGAATTGTGTGGGCAGATCCGGTTACCGGATCCTCATTTATTCCAACAGCGGGTGCAAAAAATCTGGATACAAAATCGACATCTTTACCTTTAGCCGTTACAATAACGCCACGGGTTTCAAGCTGTAACAGCAATTGAAAATCAGGCTTGAGATCCAGGATATCCTTTTCAGAGTCAAATACTACCAGGTAGTCATTTGAAGAATATACTTCAGAAAATTTTTTGCCTAATGCCTTAATTAAGATTTCAGGGTGAGAAACTCTTTTAAAGCTGGCAGTAGGAAAATCAAGGATAATAAGATTTTGATCTCTCCTGACGTTTAAACAACCGCTTCGGGATTCAAAATGGGCAATATCCCTGGTGTAATTAAGATGATTAAATAACACATGCCCTGAAGCAAGTGTGGCATGTCCGCAAAGATCTACCTCAACTGTTGGTGTAAACCAGCGGATCCTGTAATTATCATTTTCTGGCACAAAAAATGCTGTTTCAGAAAGATTATTTTCTGCAGCGATTTTCTGCATTTTTTCATCAGAAATCCATTCTTTAAGTGGACAAACACCAGCAGGATTGCCACCAAATATATGATCTGTGAAAGCATCAACCTGGTAAAAAGGAATTTTCATAGTATAATATTATAATAACTGATCCCGATAAATATAAGGAGCAATAATAACCTGGAACCCGGAACTTAGAACCTGGAACCCGGAACCGATTCAGATTAGTCCCCGCTTCTTCAGTAATGGTTCTTTAGAAGGTTCTTTTCCTCTGAATCTGAGAT
>CAZEKO010000464.1:0-1624 GCA_964512775.1 uncultured Bacteroides sp.
CACAGGATGGTCCCAAAGCAGAATTCCCATGCTGGGGGAAACAACTCCTTCTTTCATAGCAGAGACAACAAACGGGAAAATTGAATTTCCGAAAGATTTTGGAAATAGCTGGAAAATGCTGTTTAGCCATCCAAAGGATTTTACACCAGTCTGCACATCAGAGATTTTGCAGTTAGCAAAAATGCAGGACGAATTTGATAAACTTGGTGTTAAAATCGCAATAATTTCTGTTGATGATCTCTCATCGCATAACGCGTGGAAACAATATATGGAAGGTATTCTTCTGGAGAGTAAAGATTCCGTTAAAATTAATTTTCCATTTATAGCTGATAACGGTGGTCGAGTCTCAGATAAGTATGGAATGCTTCATGCCTGGGAAAACGAAACCAGGGACGTAAGAGGAGTATTTATCATCAATTCGGAAAACGTTATTCAGAGTATAAGTTTCTATCCGAATAATATCGGAAGAAACATAGAAGAAATTAAACGGGTCATTGTTGCATTACAGACTTCAGAAAAAGAACAGGTTATGACTCCTGCAAACTGGAAATATGGTGATGATGTTCTTATGAAAAATCAGCCTTATAGTGAATCTGAACTTCTTGAAAATCCAGATCTGAAGAATCAATATTATAAAGTTGGAATTAATATGTGGTACAAAAGGGTGACAACCGATTAAATTCAACTTTGAATTTTCATTTTTTTTATTTTTACGGTATGACTTATTAATCATATCATGAAAAATAATACGATGAAAATTCAAGTTCTGTTTCTGACAATCGCTCTTATTGCATTATCCGGATGCTCTGGTGAAAAGAAAAATGTCCTCGGTAATTTGCAAGTAGGGCCACAGCCTGATGGAAGTATTCTTGTCCCATCAAATCAATTATTACGTCCTGCAGGACTTCAGGTTTACCTTCCCGGAAGACCGGTCGACCTGGCTCTGACACCGGATGAAAATTTTCTTCTTGTTAAGAACAAAGAAGATCTGGATTTGATAAGATTAAGCGACAGGACTATAATGCAAACACTTCCGTTTAATCAAAGCGAAGCTTCCTTTACAGGGATATGTCTTTCTCCTGATGGCAATCGCATTTATTTAACAGACGCAATAGACCGTATTTATATTGCTGAGTTTGACAAGAATAAACTTATGCAATGGAAGGATCCAATAATTCTCCCAAATCCATCAGAAGGTTATCCGGCACCCGGAGGGCTTTGTCTCAATGATAAAGGAGATATAGTTTATGTTACCCTGACCAGAAACAATTCACTTGCAATTATTAATCTGCATGATAACTCTATAATCGAGGTTCCGGTAGGTGTTGCTCCATACAGTGTATTATGTGCTTCCCAGACAAAAGCTTATGTAACCAATTGGGGTGGCCGGCATCCTGTTGAAGGTGAATCTACCTATAATTCATCTGGTACGCAGGTACTGGTGGATCCAAAAACAGGTATAGCAAATAACGGCGCAGTTTCAGTTATTGATTTAGTCCGAAATGTGCAGACTAAAATTATTGAAGTAGGTCTGCACCCGTCTGGTATGGTATTAAGTCCTGACAAAGGGAGATTGTATGTTGCATGCGCAAACAGTGATATTATTTCGGTTATTAATACAACC
>CAZEKO010000465.1:0-1612 GCA_964512775.1 uncultured Bacteroides sp.
ATTTCAGTGAGCGAACGAGTTCCATCCTTTCTTCATAGGCTTTCTGCAGGCATTTGAGTGCTTCTTCTTTTTTACCCAGTTCTGATAGTAATATTGCTTTTGGGAAATATGAAGTATATACATCGGTAGTACGGGCCTCTATTGTATCGAGGAGTTTTTGGGTTTCTTGCAATTTCCCCATTTTACTATAGGCTATTCCGAGTAATGCAATATAATAAAATGTTCCTCCGGATAAGTTTACAGCTAATTCGAGTTCTTGAGCAGATTTGCTATACTCCCCTTCCATTAAATAAATAGTGCCCAGGGACCAATGATAGGGACCAATATCAGGATTGATTTTGATCATGCTTTGAAGATATGATATGGCGGAATCTTTCTGATTATCATAATAGCTCTGTAATCCATAAAGACTATTAAAAATGGGAGACAATGGATCGATTTTAAGAGCCAACCTGATCATCTCAACTGATTCCCGATAAAAACCAGAATAAAGTAAAGTTTCTGAATACCAATGATAAGTTGTGGAATGATTGGGATTCAATTCAATTGCATGTTTAAAATCCTTAACTGCACCTGATTCATCCCAGTAATAACTGTCTTTAATACCTCCAATTGCAGTATAGGCTTCAGCAAGAGTACTGTCGAGTTCAAGGGCTTTTAACGCCAGTGTCATGGCCTGGGGATATGCATCACCGGGCCGCCAGGAAACATACATGGGCAATGTTATGTAACATTGTGCGAGTCCTGCATAGGCAAGGGCAAATTCAGGATCAGTATCGATGGCTTTCTCAAAAAAGGATTTGGCTTTAAATAATTCTTCACTTGACCTATGATTCCAGGAATTGCGGCCTAGTAAGTAATAATCATAAGCTTCCAGATCCTGTGTCGGTTCATTCTCAATCTTTTTGATCTCTTCAGGAGACAGTATTGTTTGTAATTTAGCGGCAATTTTTTTGGTAATATTGGCTCTGAGTATAAAAATATCCTTCCATTGTCCTTTAAACTCTTCAGCCCATAAATGATAGTCATTTGCTGCCTGAATCACCTGTACATTGATACTAACATCCTGGTCCTGTCGTTCAACAGTTCCTTCAATTATAAAGTTTGCACGCAGCTCCCTGCCGACTTGTTGAAGGGATGGTCTGTCTGAACCTTTAAATCTCGAGGTAGAAGTGAATGATAAAACATGAAATCCTTCAATATTTGCCAAATGAGTACTGATCTCATTTGCGATGGCATCACCCAGGTATGCAAATTCTTCGGATTGGCTCCAGTTCTCAAAAGGAAGCACAGCGATGGATTTTTCTATCCCGGAAAGGTCTTTTACCCTTTTCCTTTCACTTGCTGCATAAATCACTATTAACGCAACTATAACCAGGATACTGGCATAAGAGATGATTTTCCATATTTTTGAACGAGTTGGTTTTACAATATGTTCTTTTATATCATCGGGAATTTTACTTTCATGCTTCTCTTCTTTTCTTTTATATTTCAGATACCATTCAATAATAGTTGAAAGGTTGTTCAGGACTGGTTTAACCTGGCGGGGATCAAATTCTTTTGGGTGGGCACCATAGGTTGATAAACTGTTAAGGCCGTCCATTGAAGTTAT
>CAZEKO010000466.1:0-1609 GCA_964512775.1 uncultured Bacteroides sp.
GCGACCAGTTTGGGGCTTCAAAATGATTTTTTTCCTGCAGGATCACCTGCCTTTTACTATTTTTAATATTTACCACTTCAAGCGTACTTTCAATATTACTGATAGTTTGTCCAAAGCTCATCATAGGAATAAGAATTAGGATTGAAATTAAATTGATTGGATATGACTTATTCATATCAAAATGACCTCCAATTTTTATTTTTTATCTGATTTATAGACCAAATAGCAGTTTCAGCTATTACGGGATCTGAATTTTTCTGATATTTTAAAAGATTTTTTATATCTGTAGAATCGCCAGTATTCCCCAGAGCGATTATTACATTCCTTTTAAAGGTTAGCCAGTCAATGCCCCAGTTCAGTTTATCAAATTTTTCATGGAATCCATCTTCATTTAAGTTTAACAGCACAATAAGATCGAATTCATATGGATTTGATCCGCTTAACGGAATTTTTTTCAGAATTCTTGCATTAAAAGGGCATATCTCCAGGCAGGTGTCACAACTAACCACTCGATTGCCAATTTTTAATTTTAATTCATCCGGAATATGTCCGGGGGTTTCAAGGATCAAATCCAGACAAAGCGACATATCCACAATATAGGGTTCCTTAATAGCTCCAACCGGACAGGCATCTATGCATTTGGTACATTTCCCGCAACCATTATAAGTTAATGGAGCGTCAAAATCCAGAGGTGCATCGGTAATAATACCTCCGAACGTTACCCAACTGCCATATTCTTTTGTGATCACGACGCTGTGCTTTCCCTGCCAGCCGAGGCCGGCCCTGACGGCAGCCAGTTTCAATGGAAGGGTTGATGTTTCGATTCTTTCGGGGGAAATTTCAGCTTTATATCCTTTTTTGACTAATAACTCTTTAATAGGAATGAGTTCGTCAACCAGATTGAATTCATGTCCGGCAGCGTAACTTCGCGCAAACCGGCCAGTTAAATTCCCGATGGTTGTTTCCCTTAAAATGCTCAATTCACAAACACCGACAAGGATAACTGATTTTGCATCACTAATTGTCAGCCTGGGATCTCTCATTAGGGATTGATTCCATCGATAACCTTCAAATGGTTCTGCAGGAGCAATACCAAACAGAATAAAACCACTCCTGTCCCCCACGTTCCTTATTTGATCCGACAATATCACAAGATTATATCTATAATTTTCCCTATAGTAATTGGTTAGCAATTCAAATTTTATTCTGTTAAATACCCCTTCTATTTCTTTAGCAGATCACGGATTTCTTCCAGCAATATTTCCTGTTTAGTTGGTGCAGGTGGTACAGCGGGTTTTGCTTCTTCTTTTTTCTTCAGTTTGTTCATTGCTTTAATTACCATGAAAATGACAAGTGCAACGATCAGGAAATCAATGGCTGTCTGAATAAACATTCCGTAATTCAGGGTTACAGCATTGATTGCCTCACCTGCATCGTCTACGCTTGCTGCTTTAAGGGTCGCTTTATAATCGGAAAAATCCAATCCCCCGATAAGCAATCCCAAAGGAGGCATAATTATATCATTCACCAGAGATGATACTACTTTACCAAAGGCCGCACCAATGATGATACCGACGGCCATATCAATCATATTGCCCTTAACGGCAAA
>CAZEKO010000467.1:0-1604 GCA_964512775.1 uncultured Bacteroides sp.
GGAACATCTTTAAAAATACGTACCAGATAAAAATAACTCAAACCTCTTAAAAAAGTTGCTTCAGAAATAAAGCCCTGCATCTGATATTCGGTGAAAGTATTATCTCTTTCCCTTACAAGTGGTGCGTTTTTTATTACTTCATTGCAATAGTCAATAACCTGGTAAAATTTATTCCAGTTACAAAATGAATTTTCAGGATATATATTACCTTCCGATATTTTTCTCTCTTCATCTGATTGATTAATATCCCCTATAACCATATCAGCCCTGATTTCTCCATATTTAAATAACGATGCATCCATTATTCCAAAGGATTCATAAGCTCCCATAATAACAGCCTCAACATCTTCCTTTGTTTTCCAGAATTCTTCCCTTATTAATCCTTCCGGTGGAATAAGTTCCATCCATTCATTGCATGAAGCCTGAATGACGAGTATCAGGATTATCAGTATATGTTTTATTCTTATTTTCATTTTCAGATTATTAGATATTAATCAAAAACCAATTGATACACTGAATGTTAGAATTCTGGGAGGTGGGGTATTTGCTTCGTCAATGCCAATCCAGAACGGGTCACTTGCGTCCTGTCCTACCTCAGGATCCTGTCCTGAATAATTTGTGAATGTCAGTAATTTGCGCCCACTTGCTGTTAAGTTAACGGTTCGTAAATGGAGTTTTTCACAGATTTCTCTTTTCAACCTGTAAGTTACCATTACATTGATTAAGCGCAAAAAGTCTCCCGGTTCCACATATCTGTCTGAACCAAGGTTGTTAGCCGGATGATTTAAATAAGCCCTCGGTAACATATCTTCTTCATCCTGTCCCTGAACACGCCACCTTCTTAATACTGCTTTACTCTGGTTATTTCTGTTATTCATACCTTCTGTATCAATGGCAACTTTATTAATAATGTCAAATCCAAGGCGGTAATGGAAATTACAGGAAATGTCGAAATTCTTATACCTCACAGCAGTGCCAAAACCTCCTACATAAGCCGGATTTGAATCTCCGATATATACCACATCATTCAAATCGATTTTCCCATCATGATTAATGTCTTCATATTTTGCATCACCTCCTCTGAAAGTATAGGTACCGGTATATGTCATTGGTATAGGGTTCCCTTCATTATCATATAAAATGTTTCCATCTATATCTCTTGCCAGAGCGTCTGCATCAGTTGGATAAACTCCAAGATACCTGAATCCAAAAAATGATCCTATTGGTTCACCTTCAACCACACGTAAAGGGTATTCTCCATTGCTGATTGAAGTGGATCTTTCTGTATTGAAATTATCAGGAAGTTGATTAAATGAATTAATATTTTGAGAAGTGTTAAAATTAACAGACCATCTGAAATTCTCTCTTCTGATTATTTTCCAATCCAGCATTAATTCCCATCCTCTGTTTTCCAATTCTCCTCCATTCAGAAACTTAAGCTGATCAAATCCTGATGATACCGGGATAGCATATTTGTCGAACAAAAGATCCGATGTTACTTTTTTATATATATCACTTTCAATATAAAGCCTGTCATCAAATAAGTTAAGTTCTAAACCTACATCATATTGTGCAATAGATTCCCATTGAAGATTGTTAAGCTG
>CAZEKO010000468.1:0-1600 GCA_964512775.1 uncultured Bacteroides sp.
ATAAAAAATGGATATTCAAAAATACCTGCTTACGGACCTTTGCCTGTATCAGTGCCAGGCTGTGTGGATGGCTGGTTTGAAATGCATAAGAAATTCGGATCACTACCTATTGATAAAATCCTTGCGCCTGCTATAACTTATGCACGGGAAGGATTCCCTGTCTCTGAGCAGATAGCATATTATATGAAGCTCAGCGCTGACAGATTGAGTCAGTATCCGGGTTTCATTGAGACATTCATGCCCGGAGGAAAAA
Source organism: uncultured Bacteroides sp. (assembly GCA_964512775.1). Classification (GTDB taxonomy): domain Bacteria; phylum Bacteroidota; class Bacteroidia; order Bacteroidales; family SM23-62; genus LJUQ01. The sequence continues at coordinate 254 of CAZEKO010000468.1, forward strand.
CTCCCGGGAAAGGAGAAATCTTCAGGAATCCCGGGCTTGCAAATACGCTGGAAAAAATTGTATCGGGTGGAAGGGATGCGTTTTACAAGGGAGATATAGCAAAAACAATTGCAACATATATGAAAGAACAGGGGGGATTCCTGACCTATAAAGACCTTGCCGCTCACAAATCTGAATGGGTGGAACCTGTATCTGTGAATTACCGTGGATATGATATCTGGGAACTTCCTCCAAACGGACAGGGAATCGCAACACTTCAGATCATGAATATCCTTGAGGGCTATGATATAAAGTCTATGGGATTTGGAAGTAAGGAATACCTTCATTTATTTATCGAAGCTAAAAAACTGGCCTTTGAAGACAGGGCAAAGTATTATGCAGATCCGGATTTTAGTAAAATACCTGTGGAAAAACTCATCTCTAAAGAATATGCAGCCGAAAGAAGAAAACTTATAAATCCTGACAGGGCGGCGAGGATATATGAAGCGGGAGACCCTGAACCTGGAAATACAATTTACCTGACCGTTGCAGACCAGGAAGGAAATATGGTCTCATTGATCCAGAGCAATTACCGGGGAATGGGATCTGGTATGACTCCTCCCGGACTCGGATTTATCCTGCAGGACAGGGGAGAGCTATTCAGTCTTGAAAAAGGACACAATAATTGTTATGCCCCCGGCAAAAGGCCTTTTCATACAATAATACCAGGCTTTGTTACAAAGGATGGCAAACCATTAATAAGCTTTGGTGTGATGGGTGGAGATATGCAGCCTCAGGGCCATGTGCAGGTCCTGGTAAATATTATTGATTTTGAGATGAACCTTCAGGAGGCAGGAGACGCGCCAAGGGTACACCACATAGGTTCTTCAGAACCTACTGGGGAAAAAATGCAGGATGGTGGTATTGTACTACTTGAATCAGGATTTGACTATGAACCAATACGTGAACTGGTAAAAATGGGACATACTATACAATTTGATGTCGGAGGATATGGGGGTTACCAGGCTATAATGTATGATGCTGAGCAAGGAGTTTATTATGGTGCTTCTGAATCAAGGAAGGATGGGATGGCTGCGGGGTACTGAGGATGTTCCGTGTTCCGGGTTCAAGGTTCCGGGTTCTCAGTTGGTGTGTGTGTGGGTAAGGGTTTAGAGGGTTTCGTTTTAGAATTAATCTAAATAGTCAGGGATTGATATAAGTGATTGATAGAATGAGTTAAATTTATTTTCTTTAAGAATTAAATACTTAGGGGAATAATTCCCCAAATATTCCAAAGATGGTCCGAAGGGTTACAGGCAGAAACTGGTTTTTTATAATAACTGGTGTCATTGTTGCTTCTCTGCTGAT
>CAZEKO010000469.1:0-1597 GCA_964512775.1 uncultured Bacteroides sp.
CCGATGAAATTATTGCGTGATATGAATCCACAATATAAAAGAGATATTATTCCCGGGAATGAGAAACCTTATGCGCTAAGGATCCCGCTTGAATATTCTACACAGTTTATTGATTACAGTGATTCTATTTTCGCATTTAATGATTCTGTTTATTTTAATAATGACTACAAGTCAAAGAGCCCTGTAGTATATACATCCTCAAATTATGTTCCCGGGCCACTATCTCCCAACATGGCCAGGTTGTATTATACAGTTAAAACAGGTGACAACCTGGGATTTATTTCAGAATGGTATCGCGTAGGATTATCTGAACTTAAAAACTGGAACAACATCTATGGTTCAATGATCCGTACAGGCCAGAGACTTACGGTATATGTTCCGAAAAATAATTTGGATCAGTATAAAGACATTGATAATATGTCTTTCGAGGATAAGCAAAAAATGATTGGGAAAGAAGTCCGGATCCCGGATACTTCAATCCAGCAGAGTACCGGCCAGGGTGCAGGTGAGTATGAATATTATCTGGTCAAACCTGGAGAGACCCTCTGGGATATTGCACGGAAATTCCCGGGTGTTACCGATTCAGAACTTAAACAGCTAAACGGGATAACTGATGCTGGCAAGATTCAGCCAGGACAAATTATTAAGGTACAGAAAAAAGGATAGGTATGTATAAAGATAAATCAGTTTCAGTAATAATTCCTTGTTTCAATGAGGAAAACCAGATCACCAGTGTTATTAAAACCATACCTGCATTTGTCGATAAAATTGTTGTTATCGATGATAATAGTAAAGATAAAACTCTCGAAATTCTGAAGAAACTGCAAACCAGTAATGATAAAATTATACTGATAGAGAACAAGAAAAATCAGGGCGTTGGAGGATCAATGGCATCAGGATATAAATGGTCCCGGGATAATAATATAGACCTGGCAGTCAGGATGGATGGTGACGGGCAGATGGATCCTGCTCATCTTCCATTATTACTTGATCCGGTCGCTTCAGGTGAAGTTGATTATACAAAAACAAACCGTTTATTATCAGGTAATGCATTCAACAAAATTCCTTTCAGCAGATATTTTGGCAATGCAATCCTTTCTATGTTGACTAAAATAGCTTCAGGATACTGGCATATTGCAGATTCCCAGTCGGGATATACGGCTATTAACAAGAAAGCCCTCAGGCTTATTAACTGGGATAAAATGTACAAAAAATATGGACAACCTAATGATCTGCTTGTACTTCTGAATATCTATAATCTAAAAGTGAGGGATATATATACTGAACCCTTATATGATATTGGTGAGAATTCAAAATTATCTATACCCAGGGTTATATTTACAATACCTTTTCTCCTGTTCAGAAGATTTTTATACAGATTGAAAGAAAAATATATCATACGCGATTTCCACCCGCTGGTTTTCTTTTATGCATCAGGTTTCCTGCTATTGCTTCTAAGCATTCCCCTGCTTGTCAGGTTTATCTATTTCTGGATATCTGTGGATAATATTCCCAAAATCAATTTCCTTGCCTGGATGCTTTGTGTCATAATAGGCATCCAATTCATACTTTTTGCGATGTGGTTTGATATGGAATC
>CAZEKO010000470.1:0-1595 GCA_964512775.1 uncultured Bacteroides sp.
GAAAGTGTTTTTGATGGCGGATGCGGAGAAGGATTTATCCTGAATACTTTAAACCAGGCCCGGCCTATAAAGTCATGCTACGCTATTGAAATTGACATAGATGAAGTAAAGGATGCTTCCAGAAATCTACCATTCTGTGATGTCAGGCAGGGCAGTTTATATGAAATCCCTTTTCAGGACAATAGTTTTGATCTGGTAATCTGTAGCGAAGTACTGGAGCATCTTGAGAATCCAGATAAAGGACTACATGAATTACACAGGGTTTGCAGGAAATATGCGATATTATCGGTCCCACGGGAACCTGTATGGAGGATTATGAATATTGCAAGATTCACCTATTGGGCCGAACTTGGTAATACACCCGGACATTTAAATCACTGGACTAAATCTTCTTTCATTAAATTCGTCAGTGAATATTTTAAAATTCTGGAGATAAGATCTCCGTTGCCCTGGACAATGATCCTGGGAGAAAAGAGGTAGAGAAGAAATTAGGGAAATTTATATCTTTATAGCATGGCAAATATTCTGGTTATTGATGATGAAAAAAGCATCAGAAGCACTTTAAAGGATATTCTTGAGCATGAAGGATTCAGTATAGAACTGGCTTCCAACGGACCGGAGGCGCTAGAATTATTTTCCAAAAGCCAGTTTGATGCAGTACTTTGTGATATCAAGATGCCGGGAATGGATGGTATCGAAGTCCTTGAAAAAATCCAGAGCATTACGAATGAGGTGCCTGTAATCATGATATCCGGACACGGGACTATTGACACAGCGGTAGAAGCTATTAAAAAAGGTGCATATGATTTCATTGAAAAGCCACCTGATCTTAACAGGTTGTTAATAACCATCCGTAACGCCACGGATAAGACCACTCTTATCTCAGAGACCAAGGTGCTGAAGCAAAAGCTTGGTAATAAACAGGAAATGATCGGAGAATCCGAAGCAATGAAAAAAGTCAGGGAAATGATTGAAAGGGTAGCCCCGACAGAAGCACGAATCCTTATTACAGGAGATAATGGTACAGGTAAGGAACTGGTTGCCAGGCTGCTTCATGAAAAAAGTGCAAGAGCAGCTAATCCGTTTGTTGAAGTCAACTGTGCGGCCATTCCATCAGAACTTATTGAAAGTGAATTGTTCGGACATGAAAAAGGGGCCTTCACATCAGCCATTAAACAGAGGAAAGGAAAATTTGAACATGCTACCGGTGGCACTCTTTTCCTTGATGAGATAGGAGATATGAGCCTGTCAGCCCAATCCAAAGTGCTCAGGGCCTTGCAGGAGAACAGGATTACCCCTGTGGGTAGTGATAAAGATATTGAAGTGAACGTGAGAATTATTGCGGCTACAAATAAAAATCTGAAGGAAGAAATACAAAAAAATAATTTCAGGGAAGATCTCTATCACAGGATCAGTGTTATTCTTATACACGTACCTTCCTTAAATGAAAGAATAGAAGATATCCCACTTCTTGCCGAATATTTTAACAATCAGATCTGTACAGAATACGGAATTTCAAAAAAAATAATCAGTCAGGGAGCCATTGATGAACTTAACAAGATCAACTGGACCGGCAATATCAGAGAATTCCGGAA
>CAZEKO010000471.1:0-1578 GCA_964512775.1 uncultured Bacteroides sp.
AACTTACTTTGTGGATATGAAAAAGAGAAGGATCTTTTTAAGCATATTTGTTATTATTACGGTAGTTGTCTTCTTTGCCTGTCAGTCAAAAAACAAATCCTCATCTTCAACAGAAAAAACACTTGAATCGGAACTTCCACAGACAACTGATGACTTTTATCAGGAAATTATCAGGTATACAGGAATCGATTTTGTCCATTCCATAGGTGACGATGAGCTTACCAATATAGTTGAATCAAGTGGAGGAGGTGCTTCTTTTCTGGATTATAACCAGGATGGATATATTGATTTGTATATCTGCAGCGGTACCTGGCTCGAAGGTGTCAGTATGGGTCCAGAACCTGATAAACTGCCTGAAAATCACCTATATCGAAACCGGCAGGATGGCACTTTTGAAGATGTCACCAAAAAAGCAGGTGTCGTAGGCCCATGGTATACGATGGGAGTTACAGTGGGCGATTTTAATAATGACGGTTACCCTGATTTATATTTAAGTAACTATGGTTCAAACGTGCTGTTAAAGAATAACGGTAACGGGACCTTTTCTGATGTTACCAAACGTGCTAATGCAGGAGGAGAAAATGAATTCAGTGTAGGAGCTGTATGGCTCGATTATGACAACGATGGTCTTCTTGATCTTTACGTGGGAAATTACCTGAATTTTGATCCTGAATATAAATATTTTTACGCTCCTGATGGCTTCCCTGGCCCGATGGCTTATGACAGTCAGAAGGATGTTTTATATCATAACAAAGGTGACGGTATTTTTAAAGATGTAACAGAAAGTATGGGAATCATTGACGTGGATGGAAGGGCAATGGGTGTTGGTGCTGCTGATTATGACATAGATGGATTTGTAGATATATATGTAGCCAATGATCATACACTGAATTATTTATTTCACAATGAGGGTGGGAAAAGATTTATCGACAGAGGGACAATGACTGGCACAGCTTTCAGCCAGGCAGGAGAGGCAACAGTCAGTATGTCAGTAGATTTCGCTGATTTCAATAATGATGGCTTGCTTGATATGTTTGTTTCTGATGATACGTATTGTTCACTATATAAAAATGAAGGCAATGGTGTTTTCAGCGATAAATCTTATATCTCCGGATTAGCTACGGTATGTGCGCAGTTTGTTGGATGGTCATCATCTTTTGTTGATTATGACAATGACGGGGATGTGGACATATTTAAGACTAATGGTGCATTGAAACACTTATACGGACATGAAGATCAACTTTTAGAGAACATTGGTGGAGAAAAATTTGCTGACGTATCACTCGAGCGGGGAGAATACTTTAAAAAAGAATATGTGGGACGCGGAGCATGTATGGGAGATTATGACAACGACGGAGATATGGATGTTCTTATTGTGAATCTGAATGATAGCTGCCGATTTTTACGAAATAATAAAGGGAATCAAAATAACTGGCTGATCCTCAATTTGATTGGAACTTCAAGCAACAGGGACGGGATCGGAGCAAGGATTAAAATCAGTTCGGATGGAAAGGAACAAATAACCCAGAAAAAAAGTACTACCGGATACCTCTCTCAGAATGATCCAAGAATACATTT
>CAZEKO010000472.1:0-1568 GCA_964512775.1 uncultured Bacteroides sp.
GACCAGATTGTCATTTAATTATTTTTTTTGATTGGCAACAACCTTTTTTGCTGCCTCAAGATGTAGATATGCCTCATGATTATAACTTGCTTTCTCTCTTCTTATATTCCAGCTTTTTTGGAGTATTTCTAGTGCTTCCTGATATTTACCCTGTTTATATAATCCCCATCCTTTTGTATCCATCATATAATATACATCCGGACTTGATTGAAACGCTTTATCAATGAGTTCCAACCCTTCATTTATGTTTCGTTCCTTATCAATCAGGAAGTAAGCAAGAGCATTCAATCTTACTGGATTTTCAGGTTCTAGCAAGAGAGCTTGCCTATAATATTCCTCAGCTTTGTCCGGTATACCTCCCTTAGAGTATATTTCAGCAAGGTTTCCAGCAATGTCTGCCTCAGTCCATGCCCTGTATTTACAAGCAGAAATGTATCTTTCAATATTTCTTCTTGTAGATCTCTTATTCCCCTCAGATAATGAAAGAACGGTTTCCATGAAGATAAGGCTAGGGTCATCAGGAAAATCCAACTCTGCTTTCTTATAAAGCTTCTTTTCCTTTTTGTACTGTCCCGCATTATGATATGCAAATCCAAGCTCTTGATAATATAGAGCCCATCCAGGTTTTGAGCCCCATCTATCATATATCTCAAAAGCTTTTTCATATTCCCGGATAGCATTGTCATATTGCTGCAAACGTAGGTAAGTCCACCCTAAGCCGATATTTACTATAGGGAATTGATTATCATACTCCTCGAGCTGTCTTAAGTACGAGATTGCTTCAGTTAGTTGAAAAAATTCTGCATAATTACAACAAACCCAAAGTTTTTCCCTCTCCGGCATCATGTCTTTTTTCTTGTATAACCTAATGGCCCACTTTTTCGATTCCTCCGGAAAGCCAAAATCTCGATTAGTAACAGAAAGAAACCACATAGCCCATGTAAAGTTTGTATCTATTTCACATGCTTTATTAAACCAATTAATTGCATTTTGATAATTCAGATTGTAATAAGCATTTTTCCCCAGAATATAATACCTGTAAGCTTCTGGAGAGTTAGTAGATGTTAACGTACGGAATTCGGTATTTTCTTTTTCCAATTCAGAAATAATAAGAAAATTCTTTACCATCAGTGAAAGTGAATCAATCATATGAAGGATATTCTCTGCTGTTCCGTCTATCTGAAAGGATTTTAATACATCTTCGGTTTTTGAATCAACTAATCGTGCATTTAATCGAATTGTAGTGTCTACCTGTTTTATACTGCCATTTACAAATACATTTGCATCCAGCTTCTGTGAAATATTACTTGCCACACTTGGTGTGATTGATGCATAATTAGTGAGTCCAGTGCCTTGAATTATAGTATTTACTGATTCTGATTGTCGGACCTGCAATTCTTCAGCGTTAGCCAAAATATTGATTAATTCATTTTGGATACCATCTTGCCATACATTCCAGATGGTGTCATTGGTCATATTCTGAAATGGCATTATCGCAACACAAATTCTCTCACCTGCTGACTGAAGTTTTTCCAGTGTGTCCCGTTTGAATATTTTCGGATAAACAA
>CAZEKO010000473.1:0-1565 GCA_964512775.1 uncultured Bacteroides sp.
TTTTATTTTCCGGGGTTACAGTAGCTACACATGGTTTTTCATTTTCAAATACATGTTGGGCAATTACGTCAATTGAAGTAGATTTAGAAATCTGATTAGATTGTACACAAATTAATGAGTCAACCCACACGTCGCTTATTTTTACTTGGAATGTATCCATTAAGCTCTTTTCTTCCTCAAATACAGTAAGTTCAATATTTTTGGTATCATATACTGTGTAAGTCCTTTTGGTTGAATTTCCGTCATCCCAGTTATAACTGGCCCCATCCATATTGGCATCCAATGTTAAACTATCACCAAAGCAAAACTTGAATGAAGGTTTATTAATTGATACAGGTTGGGGGGGTATGATTACAATTCTATCCATATGTCCAATACTGGCATAACGAGCTGATATCCCTTCATAGATAAATGAAAACCAGAGGCCTGCAGCCCCGTCATATAAAAGAGGAACAGGGTTGTAGTTTTGTAGCGGGACCAGGATAGGTAATGCACTATTATTTTTTGAAATAAGTTTGAACGTGGAACCAACTTTCTGTAGTATTCCTTTATTGGATGATACAAATGGACCCTCCGGATGAAACGCAACTTCAAACAATTCACAGCCAAGCCGCGGATCAGGTTGAACAATTTCAATAATTTTGTCATTTTCGAGGATTACCAGTCTGTCTTTGGATGTGACCTGCACCTGACCATTATTAGGGTTAACCTCAATGTTCCTGATGTCTGTTAATATTGGAAAGGGAGTAAAAATCCCATCTTTGAATTTCAATAATCCAGGAGTTCCGGTTCTTGCTACCCAGATATTCCCTTCCAGGTCAATTTCCAGATCATTAATCGACTCCTGGTCTCTCGAATACTCGGAATATATAATCCATTTACCTCCATAAAAGGCTGCCAGATTGCCATTACTGCAGCCAATCCATTTGATATTAGCTTTATCAACAGCAATGGCTGTAATATTATTATCTGGAATTTGGCTATTTTCCATATTATAAATTATCCAGCCATCCTTACTGATTCCATCAAATTGTGCCAGGCCGTTATCTGTTCCCACCCATACACTGTACGGAAGGTCAAATGCAAAAGCATTAACATATAGGCTTAATTTAAGAAGGTCTGTTCCTATGTTAAAGCTGAACCATTCCTTGTCTGGAGTAAACTTACCCATTCCAGCTCCTCCCCATGTGTTATCCAGGTTAAACCAGATGTTTCCTATAGGATCCATCTCCATAACAGTTATCTGGTCATAAGCACTATTGAACTTTAAGAAGTCGCGGTTTTTATACAGGGTTATATCCCACTGGCTATGGACGTATGTAAATCCAAGAGCCAAAATCAATAGAAGGGTAAACTTTTTCATAATGAGGGATTTTAAATATTAGTTTTTACGAAATAAAATTAGATAAGTTACAAACTAAAACTTTATGAATTTATTCACATTATATAGTGAAAGCCCGGTTTATTTAATAAATCTGGTGGAAATCGCTTTTACCGGTAAATTACTTCTATTCGCCGAATTTATTTTGTTTCCACATTTATGTATTAATATTTTTGAATCAGAA
>CAZEKO010000474.1:0-1557 GCA_964512775.1 uncultured Bacteroides sp.
ATAATCCCTTCCGGGATTGTTCTTCTTCTGGCTATACCGCCCGAACCGATAACACCCCATTTGATTTTATTTTCCATTTCCATTTTTAATTGATTGATGGTTTATTGTTGCTTTATGTTGCATTTTATAATCTACAATTGTTATAATTATTGTTGAAACCAGGACCAGTATTCCTCCTATAATTGCAGGCATGTTCAGTTTTTCGCCAAGCCATATCGCTGCAATAGGAAGGCCAAAGAATGTGATGAGGTAATTGGATAAAGCCACCTGTGTTGCATCCAGGATTTTTAATGCCTTAAAAAATAAAATCATTGACAGGAAATTGTGAAAAAAAGTGAGCAGGATCACGCCTGTCCATGTCTGCCCTGTAAATGAAGGGATCCTTGCGAATACATCACGCTCGAAATACAGGACAAGTGGTGTAAGCAATATGATTACGACAACATAGGTAAAAAAAATCATCTCCATTTCAGTATATCTGCTGGCAATTTTTTTAATTCCAACATTGAAATAAGAATTACCTACAATGGCGAGAAAAATCAGCAGATTTCCAATAGCATATTTTGAACTGAAATTCAGCTGTTTTATATCACCGGTAGAAATAAGGATAACACCAATGATGGCAATAATGAAACTGATCCACCGTACTGCAGTCATCTTTTCTTTTAAAATAATAAAAGCAAACACAGCTGTGATTACGGGCAGGCAAAGCATAAGAATGGCTGAATTACTTGCAAGGGAATACTGAGTGCCCCATGTTACCAATACCTGAGCAGGGAATGCCCCAAGCAAAGCAAGTTGTCCAAATATTAAAATGTCCTTAAACTTTTTGCCTTCACTTTTAAAATCCCTGAGAGCAAAAAATGCTAATAAAAAGGTGGCTATAGACATGGGGCCCCAGACAGTGAAGTATGGCCCCATCTGGTCTTGTGTAAGCTTAATGCATGTAAACTGAAGCGACCAGATCAGGTTACATACAAACAGTAATATCCATGAAATTATAGTTGTTCTCAAATCCTGTAATCAGGGCTTATGATTTCTCCGGATTAATTTGAACCGGGTCATCGATATCAAAAATACACCAATCAAATTTCATTAAATAATACTAATCAATACAATTCATATACTTATCTTTTCGAAAAGATCAACCGTTTTAATTCTTAACATGGTACTCATCTGCAATATGGCAATAAAATAGGATCACTTTGGAGCGAGTATGGGATGACCGCTTATTGTATTATTTTCCAGTTTTACCGGTGGGGTATTTTTATCAAGGAAAATCGCAGTCTCCTGAGAGCCATTCTTAGTATCCCTGATTATATTATTTTTTAGTACAACATCCACAGCATTTCCGTAGAATGAAAATCCATACTTCCCGTCCTGAATTCCATTGTTTTCAACAATATTGTTAATGAATGTATTACGGTGTGGTGAATTTTTTGAATCTTCCCCTCTGAAGAATACGCCATCTCCTCCGTTTTCATATATGTGGTTATTGTCGAAGATCACATCAGTATCTTTATGACCGGTACTTATACCGCAGTCAGTGTTATGATG
>CAZEKO010000475.1:0-1550 GCA_964512775.1 uncultured Bacteroides sp.
AGAGTGTTTAAAAGTTTATTTAATGCGAGGTCAGCATTCAGTAATTGCATAGTAGCTGTTATATAGTTAGTTTCTGATTGAAGGTAGTTGGAGTTCGCTGTAGTGAGGTCAAGGCTGGAAACCAATCCCTGCTCATATTTCAGGTTCAGGTTATCAAAAACTCTTTTTGAAACTGCCACGTTCTCTTTTTGAGATTCATACTGTTCAATGGCAGTTGTAAGATTATACCTCAGTTGTTTTTCCTGAATAAGAAGCTGGTCAGTCAGAAGGGCTTTATTATTCAATGTTGTTTCATAGCTTATTTTGGCCTGGTCCCATTTTGCTTTTCTCATACCACTCGCAAAAATTGGAACATTCATCTGGAGGCCTAACATATTTGGAGGAGTCATATCGAAATCCGGGCGAAGTATCTTTTGAGTATTACTGTAGAAACCGGTAATAGACGGAAGACAGCTCATTATTTCCATGTCCACTTGCTTTTTTGAAAGGAGTTGCTGGGAGTTCATTAACCGGTAATCTACATTCTCGTTTAATTCAAGCGGTGTAGCAAGGATTGTGATGTGATCCATTCCTGCCATAATTTCATCAAGTGATTCAGTCAGTGTTATTTTAGTTTCTGCTGTCACTCCCAGTTGAATACGAAGCAGGTTGTAAGCCATCTCCACCTGTCTGGACAACGATTTTGCGGCATTTTCCAGAAGGGAAACCTGCACAGCCAGCTGGTCGACGTCTGTAATTTCTGCTATACCAACCGAATACATCGTATTGGTTTTATTATAAACATCTTTGATGTTATCCAGATTTTGCATAATTATATCCACCGATTTTTCAGATACAAGGACAGAATAATATGCAATAGCTACCTGTTCCCTGATCTCCAGTTCAGTTTTCTCAAAGCTGGTCTCAGTCAGGTCGCGCATGATATTAGCGGTCTGAAGACCTATCCAGTAGTTTCCGTTAAAAATAAGCTGGGCAACGGTCAGAGAAAAATTACTTGTGGGTTTGAAGGGAATGGTCATTGGAGTCCCTTCTCCGAATTTGAAGCTTATTTCAGCACCCATAAAGTTAGTATAATCCATTGTTGCATCCACACGGGGTAAGCCAGCAGAAATTGTTTCCCAGTACCTTTTATCAGCTGCATCCATGGCCAGTGAGGCATTTTTAAGCACCTTATTATATTCAATTGCATACTGACGGGCAGCATCAAGGGTTAAAGTCAGGTTTTCCTGAGCGAGGGACCGGTTATATATGGCCATCGTCAGCAGAAGCAGAATTAATGTTACGATTTTTTTCATGATCTGTATATTGAAGCTAAGATTTTGTTTCTTTCTTAAAATATTTTTCTATCAATCCCTTACCTTTCACTGTAGAAATACCTAACAGGTAAGGTATAATTGTATTCTTTAAAAGGTCTTCCTGGTTGTACCGATCCCGGGGGAAGTTTTCCTCATTCATAAAAATATTCATAATCTCATACCAGAAAGCATTCACTATTTCCGGATTCAACTCTTTGTTGAATATACCGTCATTTATGCCTTTCTTTATCAGGG
>CAZEKO010000476.1:0-1539 GCA_964512775.1 uncultured Bacteroides sp.
CCCTTCAGCGATCCTTTTCACGGTGTCCAATACCAACGATCTTGTCCCAATCCCAGTCTCCATCTCTTCAAACAATGCATAAATAATTTCTTCGTAGGTGGCATTAATGATTCCTGACCGTTTGAGTAATAAGCCCACATACCTTGCAGCCCTGTCAATGAGCTTGTTGTTGCTCGGTGTGACAAAGGTCATCAGGTTACTTTCGTACCGGCCAAGTTTTCCCATAATAAGAGTTGAAAGAATATTCAACATCATCTTTAACAGCAGATGCTGATGCAAGAGTCTCAATCCTTCAAGAGAGATATGATGGATTCTATCCTGCAGACTAAAATCAAAACTTCCCGGGCTTCTCCTGATATAAAAAATTTCACACTCAGCGGGAAGTACCTTCTCTTTTCTTTTTTCAAGGCCTTTAAGACTGAAATCAAATCCAAGCAGATAGTTTTCCTTCGTTACCGGGTATTCGTCCCAGTTAAGCGGACGCGGATCTCTGAAAAGCAGGGATCTCCATGCCGATAATGAATCAGCAGAATCCGGCATGCACAAATAGACAAGGGATGGCTTTTGATTGTCCTTGAGATAATTATTAAAAGGATCAAGTGTAAAGGTAGGTGATCTTTCAGTTGTATCTGTTAAAATTGATATCCCAAGATCGTCATGGGTTAAATATGAAAGGTAAGAACCTGCCTTATATATATTGTATTCCTTATCTATATATTCCGCCAGGAAATTATAATTCATAACACCAACATAATTTACAAAATCATCAACATCCTTTTCGATATCTATATCTTCAAATGAATTTAATAATGCTATCCCCACGGCATACATCAAAACGGTGCTTGATTGCATTCTTGTACTTCCTGAAAGTGCCATCGGGCCAACTGACAGATTAATTCTATTGATTGATGTATTATTCAGGATCCGAGTTGTTCTGTCAGTCAGGCCCTGCAGTATATCATCCGGATTGCAATACAGGAAATATGGAGAAATATCTGAAATCTCCGTTGCATATTCTGTAGCACCAATAACAAAAGGGGTTTCACCTCCCTCGGTACATGCGATCAGCAAATCTCCCTTTGAAAATCCAAGTTCCTGAAGTTGTCTGGCAGCGAATGCCGGATAATCCTCAAATCCTTCAATGGACCTTATAAGCGCTGTATCACCGCCAGCCATTAATGAGATTACCGAATTTTCAAATCTTCTGCCAGCTCTTTCCTTTCTCCAGAGGACTTCAAGGACAAGGGAGAGCCTGCCCGTAGCCCCGCAACCAACCAGGTAAATCCTGTGATTATTAAGGAAGGTCTTTTCTATATCTGACTTCATCCTGACAATTTCGCGATGTCTCTGTTTAACTATTTCCAGTGCCTCAATATCCACCTCTTTAAGGATTGCAATAGCTTTCGAAAGATCACTTCTGACCAGATAAGACAATTCTGTGGTTTTAGGATGGGGCTTTTCAGTATCAAGGTCACCCAGCCGGAATTGTGAGGAGATCTTAAGGAAGTCGTCTGCTTTTGATCTGGAGTTCATGGTTTT
>CAZEKO010000477.1:0-1536 GCA_964512775.1 uncultured Bacteroides sp.
TTCGAAGATTGTATTTCAGTTTTTTTCATGAATGAAAGAAATGAAACAGACAATCAAAGTTATTAATAATAACTTCAAAAAACACACCAGAAATGATCTGTTTTCCGGATAAAATCTCATCTGCATATTCACCTTCTGACATTTGTTTATAAAATAAAACGTATTTTTAATAAAACTAAATTGCAAATTCAATTTGATTCGTATAAAAAACTAACTTTACGAATCATTTAAATCATCAATTACATGGAAGACTTATTAATTGAGCCGACATCAAAAACTCCGCTGATTGATTTTTCGCTGGCCGGCAAACTGGTTATAGCAGGTAGTTCATTTCCTGAAAACGCCAAGGAATTTTATGATCCCCTTATTGACTGGACAGCTGACCTGCAGAAAGAAACCATAGATTTCGATGTGATCCTGGAGTATATGAATACTGCCTCTGCAAAGAAACTGCTGGAATTACTCAAAAGACTGGAATCAAACTTACATATTAAAAATCTGACAGTTAACTGGTATTACGATAAAGATGACGAGGACAGTCTTGAAGCGGGCCAGATTCTTGCTGATACCTTATCCAGAGTGAAATTTAACTATAAACACTTTGAAAAGAAATAACCTCACAAGGTTATGATCAGTCGTCTGAAAAAGAGACCATGCAATGGACCTTGATTCATTGTTTTAAAGTATCCGTCACTTCTTATTGTGTCTCGAAATCAACAATGACCTTTCTAAGTTTAAGCAATTTTACCAGAAGGACTTCGAGGTAATCAAGTTCCAGCATATTGGTGCCATCCGAGAGTGCTTTGTCAGGATAAGGATGCGTTTCGACGAAAATCCCATCCACACCAACAGCTATGCCTGCCAGAGCAATGGTTTCAATCATATCAGGCCTTCCTCCCGACACACCTGTCTCCTGATTGGGCTGCTGCAACGAATGTGTGACATCCAGCACAACCGGTTGCCCGAATTCTTTCATTTCTCTGATTCCGCGATAATCCACAACCAGATCATGGTAACCAAACATGGTACCTCTGTCAGTAAGCATCACTTTACTGTTCCCTGAATGAATAACTTTATCCAGTGCAAACTTCATAGAGAGCGGTGCCATAAACTGACCCTTTTTAATGTTAACGGCTTTTCCGGTTTTTGCGGCAGCAACGAGCAATTCAGTTTGCCGGCTGAGAAATGCCGGTATTTGCAAAACATCAACATATGCAGCAGCAAAATAAACCTCTTCGGGAGTATGTATATCGGTAAGTACAGGTATCTGGTACCTGTTTTTAATCCTTTTTAGTATTTCCAGGGCTTCTTTATCCCCGATTCCCGTGAATGAATCCAGCTTTGAGCGGTTTGCTTTCTTATAGGATGACTTGAAAATAAACGGAATGGAATATCTGTCTGAAAGATCGACAATATGTTTCGCAACCATATCACATATTTCTTCATTTTCTACTACACAGGGACCGGCAATAAGAAAAAAATTCCTGGAGTCGGCATGTTTGATGTTGGGAAGGATATCAGATATTTTCATCGCTT
>CAZEKO010000478.1:0-1529 GCA_964512775.1 uncultured Bacteroides sp.
TTATCGTTTAATAAAAATGAAATCTCCGCCTTCATCCCCTGTATTTTGAATTACACCGTATTGAGGGATATTTGGACTATTATTTAGAACAGCTTCACGAAAACTACTGAATAACTCACTGGCTGATAGGTACTTCTTCTCATTTTCGAGAAGTCTTTTCAGCAGAAATTCCAAGAATACGCTTCTATCAGGGACTTCCTCTAACGTCCCGCTTGTCATAGCTTTTCGACTTGTCATTGAATACAACTTGTTTATAGCAAAAGAAGCATCCTGAAAAGCTCCCCTGGACTTAAATATTGCACCGGCAAAACATGCATCCGTGATTAATAATGTATGATTTGTATTAATATCATCCACATAATCCTGGATTGTGCTATTTCGAATCCAATTAACCGAGGATGATCTTTCAGCATCATTTGGCAGCCAGAATCCAGTCTCTCTTTCATTATCCCAATATCCATGTCCTGCATAAAATATTAACAGATTATCATTCTTTGTCAGCTTATAGCTTAATTCATCAAGTTTTTTAATAATGTCAGCTCTCGTTGGATCCTTAAGGAGAGTGACATTTTCAGGATCAAACATATAATTCCCGATCAAAGTGCTGTACAACAAAGTAGCATCAGTAATTGGATTATCCAGATCAATCAGGGAAGGATCTTTGTACGTATCTATACCTATTATTAATCCATAATATTTTCCATTAAAAACTAACTCATCAGCATTTGCAAAGGTTTCTTTAGTTTCATTATTTATCAGAGAAATCAATTTAGTGCACGAGTTTGATAATAAATCGGTTGCATCAATTTTAAAAACATTTAATCCATTTACCAGATTATATGATTTCTGAAAAAATCCATTTTCGTCTGTGGCAATAATACTATCATTTATTAAAAGTGACTGAATACCAGATTCGTCTGTGAGTCTGCCAATCAAATAGATATTTGATGCCGAAATATGAGCGGTGAAGGAGGTATCAACCTGGGGCGAAATAATTTTTATTGCAGGAGGAGATATGTCCCTGGTATTTCTCTCAACTGATTCATCATTACCTGATTTAGACACTCCGGGCTTTTTAATAATGATGGTAGTTACTTCACTTTCTCCTTCGATTTGAGAAAGCAAAGAACAATTTACAGCCAAGATGGCTATAGATACAAGAACTAATTTTAAAAAATTCAGGTTCATGAATAATATTAACCCGGATTTATAACAAATTTTACTACAAAACCAATGCTCAATCCATCTAATCCTTCATCAGGTTCTGTCGATGGAACAACATCTAACCAGGGAGATAAATAATATTCGAGTTCAACTCCCAGATATAAAAACTTAACAATATTGATATCAAATCCCAATCCAGCAGAGCCAAATATGCTATACTTAAAATACTTATCCTTTTTGTATTCAGGATTATATTTATATAGGATTTTTGCTGATCCAAGGTATAAAAAGGGATATAATGAATATTTGGTGTTTCGAAGTAAGTCATACTCAATTATTGCTCCACCAGCATATCCCCAATAATA
>CAZEKO010000479.1:0-1524 GCA_964512775.1 uncultured Bacteroides sp.
CCCCCGTCATTCTTTCATGAATAGACTCTTCGAAGAAAACTCCGGATCGCAGGTAAGATTAACGTGCAATTTCCGGAATCCGGCTTCATCACCAGGTGTGGGTATGTGAGTCAGATGGACTTCACAGTTCTTCAGGTTTTTCAGGTTTTCTACTGCCAGTTGGGCTGCAGGATTGGAAAGAGCACTTATACCCAGCACAATAAGGGTTTCTTCAAGATCGAGACTTATCATTTTCCCCTCTAAGATTTCTTTTTTCAGGTAAGTAAGTGAATCGATCATATTTTTAGGCAGAAGATGCATGTTTTCAGGCAATTTGGCAAGGTACTTTGTTGCATTAAGGATCAGGCTCGATGAGGCATGCATGAGTGGGGAATTTTTACCGGTAATAATTGTGCCGTCTTTCAATTCAATAGCGGCGCCACAATATACACCTTCGTTTCCTTTTCCATTATTCCTGGCTTCTTTTGCAGCTTCACGGGAGAAACTTACAACTTTCCTGTCTTCCACTTTCGCGTTTACCTTATCCATTATAAGATGGGCTCTGTCCAGAGTATCCCGGTCGACCAGACCTAATGTATATTCAACGGCACACCTGAAATACCTTCTGATGATTTCCTGGTGGGCTGCATTTTGTATGACTTTGTCATTAATAATACCTGAACTGGCCCTGTTGACACCCATATCGGTTGGCGATTTATAAGGGGATTTCTCACCTGATATTTTCTCGAGGATCCTCTTCAGTAATGGGAATGCTTCAAGGTCACGGTTATAATTCACAGTTTTTATATTATAGGCTTCCAGGTGGTAATGATCGATCAGGACAACGTCTTTTAAATCAACTGTGGCAGCTTCATAGGCGATGTTAACCTTATGATTGAGCGGCAGGTCCCAGATAGGGAATGTTTCAAATTTTGCATAACCCGCCCGGTTGCCGTTTTTATATTCATGATACATATTATTCAGGCACGTGGCCAGTTTCCCGCTGCCGGGACCCGGTCCGGTGACAACTACAATTGGTTTGCTGGTTATAATCTGTTCGTTTGATCCATACCCTTCATCACTGACAATAAGATCAATGTCTGTCGGATAACCTTTTGTGTATTTGTGTGTATATACCTTTATCCCGTTCCGTTCAAGTTTATTTTTGAAGGATCTGGCTGGTGGCTGATTTTGATATCGGGTAATAACCACAGCTGTAATATCGATTCCCCAATCTATGAAATCATCTATGGTTTTGAGGGCATCGGTATCATAAGTAATCCCAAAGTCTGCCCGGATCTTTTTCCTTTCAATATCACCGGCATAAATGCAAAGGATAACATCAATCTTATCCTTAAGTTTCTGAAGAAGCCTCATTTTGACGTTCGGATCAAATCCCGGCAATACCCTCGCTGCATGGTAGTCGTACAATATCTTCCCCCCAAATTCAAGGTAGAGTTTGGAATTAAATCGTTTTACCCTGTCAAGGATGGCGGCTGTCTGTTCCTCGAGGTATTTTTCATTATCAAAACCGATAGCCTCAGT
>CAZEKO010000480.1:0-1524 GCA_964512775.1 uncultured Bacteroides sp.
ACTCTCTGGATTGGTTAAGGGAATTTCCTCATATATCATGTCATCCGCTGCTGTTCTCACGATGATCTTTTTAGCAGATTCACTGATAACAAGATCCGGATTTACCTCGTCCTGAGAGATAAGACTTAAGCCAGTAAGTTCCTCACGGATACGGCCTTCAATGGTTTTATCTGTAAAGGATTTTATGCTAATCCTGATTTTACGATTCTCAAAGTTTTGTTCTGTAATAAATAACCAATAATTAAGGAGATTAGTAATATTATGATTTTTCTCAAACTGAACTATCGAAGTAAAGTTTTCTGTGCTGATTATCCTGCCATTCATTACAGGCTGAATGCCGGTCATGCTTGAAGTGCCGGCAGGAAATAATCCCACGATGTCGCCTGTTGACAGGTTCATGATTTTTCCACCATTAATCCTTATCTCTTTTTCGTTCAGAATATCTGTTATTGAAAAGTATGGTTCCTGCTCTACCACTGTACCATTGAATACCTTATAATCTATATCACCCTCAAGCATGGGTGTTTGCCTTGGAGCAACTGTCGACATACTCGCATGGACCTTATTGAAAAGAGTTCGGTATGTTATACCCTCTTCCATTTCTGTAAAGACTTTCGTGATTGAATAAGACAATGATCCAACTCCATTTCCTTTCTCATCAAGGGTTTCATAATTTAATTCATTGAAACTTGCACCGGCAAACAAAACCATTGGAGCCATTTCACCTCCTGTTCCCCTTGTTCCCACTGGTGCTTCGCTCATTCCGAAACCTTTTTCAACTTTGGTCATACTTCCGGGAGTGATGGATTCAAATTCAGGAATTATTAACGGATCCAGTCCCCCTCTTATCTTGACAGCAGGCTTTTCTCCCCGCGTACCAGTACCGGAATGACAGGAATCCATGAATACGAGTACCTGTCCATCGGTTCCAAGTTTCACCCGGAGGGCCGAGATTAACTCACCAAATTCATCATCACGCAGATGCTTCTCACCTGTATAACCTGTATTATAATATGCCGGTGCATCCCAGCTGACCAATGTTTCATCAAGTTTGTCGATTTCATCACCATCGTCATCAGAGATCTGTTGTCCATGACCGGAATAATGAATTACTACAATATCTCCTTTTCCAGATGAACGGATCAGGGTATTCATAGCATTCACGATACCTGTTTTTGTAGCTTTCTGATCGGTGATGAGGGTAATATACTGCTCCTTGAATCCCTGTCCTTCCAGTGCTCGTTTTATCAAGGGGACATCATTTGAAGAGCTTATTTTACCCCATCCAAGTGAATCGGGATAATCGCCAATAGCAATGATCAAAGCTCGCTTAACAGGTTCTGCGGATAAAGGCTGGCGTATTCCTAAGAGTAAAGAAAAAAAAATGAAGTATAGTAAGAATCCTTTTATCGGAATAGATTTTGCCATGTCTCATTTATATGTACAGCCAGAGGCCAGTTGCTAGTAATACAATGTTGCCTTAATATCCGTATCATTGCCCGATAAATACTGGCGGAACATTTT
>CAZEKO010000481.1:0-1512 GCA_964512775.1 uncultured Bacteroides sp.
GATTCACCAATTATCTGGGGTTTGCTGAATGCAAAAATCAGGCACAGTATAATTGGAAGAACAAATAAAACTTTCACTTTGGAAAGTTTTCCGGATTTCATTTTTGACATCATGATCATTCGTTTTTTTGTTATGGACTTACTGAAAGAATTTGCAAACTTGAAAACTTCGATCCCTGTTACCTGGTTAACCAGCGTTGCCTGATACCTTAGCCTGTCAGGCTCTTGCCTGAGTACTTCCCTGTCAGCTTCATATTCATGAACTTCCCTGATGGAGCGTTCAAATAACCACATCACCGGATTGAACCAGTGCAATATTCCCGCTAATCCAAATAAGATCAGATCGATGAAATGCATATTTTTTACATGAGCATTCTCATGAAGGACAATCTTTTCAAGTTCTTCATCTGTCTGCATCGACCTGTTAATAAAAATATATCTGAAAAATGAACAGGGTGCGATTTCCTCATTGACATTTATTAATCCTATTCCATTTCTCTTCGTAACCGGATATTTTTTACTTAATCTGAATAACCGGATCATCTGGCATATCAATCTTACTACCAGGAAAACAACTCCTGAAAAATAAATTAATAGTGCTGTATCTGTCAATATTTTTTTAAAATTGCCTATTCCTGAAGATGAGCTTGCTATTATGACAGCATCTTCCCCATAATCCATAAAAAATGAAGGTATGACTGTAGTGCCAGACAGTGTAAACAAGTTTTCAATGCGAAGAAATGGTAAAAAGAGTGACATAGCTACAGATCCAAGCAATACAAACCGGTTCAAGGAAAAAAAGGTCTCTTTCCGGAGAAATAGCCAATAAACGCCATAGAACAGCCATAATGCAATGCCTGATTTAAGAAGGTATATCCAGAAATTATTCATTTTTTATTTTTTTAATTCGTCTTCAGTTATTTTTAGCATATCCTGTAATTCTTCCAGACTAAGATTATTCTCATGGGCAAAAAAGGCTGCCATTTCCGGAAAAGAATTATTAAAGTAATCTTTCATTAAATGTGAAAAATTTACCCTGGTGTATTCTTTCTTATTTATTATTGGGAAATACTCATAGGTAGTACCATATGCTTTATGATCCACGAATCCTTTCTTTTCAAGGACACGGATAACAGTCGAAACAGTATTATAAGCAGGTTTTGGATCAGGTAATTTTTCAATTACATCCCTTACCAATCCTCTTTCAAGATCCCATAGTATCTGCATGATCTGCTCTTCGGCTTTGGTCAGTCTTTTCATTTTTATTTGATTCTTTGTACTCATTTCAACAATTTTGAGCAAATATAAAACTATTTTTTCAGTTTACCAACTATTTTTATAGTTAATTAACGTAACATTAAGTTGATTTATTGTTTTATCTAATAATTTTAAAATTGCTTAGCAAGATTTTTAAGCTCCTCCCCCGTCACCCGGTGAATGAGCCATTTATCCATGACCTTCGCGCCGAGCATTTTATAGAATTTAAGAGAGGGTTCGTTCCAGTTCAGTACTG
>CAZEKO010000482.1:0-1504 GCA_964512775.1 uncultured Bacteroides sp.
GACAACTATGGAGCAGCCGTTTGGTCATGGACTGTGGCCGATGATTTCAAATTCTACAATAATGTGGTCAGCAACAATAATGTTTTCTGGGAAGTAGGCAGAGATGAAAACAGAACATATTCTATATCAAATTCGATTGTAGTTGGATACAACTCACTTGTAAATAAGGGAGGAGGCGCATTTGGTTATGGAGAACCTACCGATCCGAAAAGATTAAAATATGGTAAAGATGTTATTATCAAAAAGGAAGGATCGCTGCAAATCGAAAAGGATCCAACAAAACGTAACTTTTTGCATCTGATACCTGGCACATTGGGTTCTGATATGGGTGCGGGGTTATTCACAAAGTAGAATTAATACAAGGGAAACTTCTACTTTCCAGTTGCAGGTTTTGTCTGCATGCTCCTTAAAAGTCTCGCAATTGACTTTCTGAAAAAATAACATAATTAATCATTTTTAAAGTTGGATGATCTTGATTTTATTCTGAGTTTTCTGGTTGAAGAACAAAATGAATACGGTAAGTTGACTATCCCATCAGATCTGGTGGGGAAAAGGCAACTTATGCGTTCCCTTATGAACCTTCGGCCCCCTATTCCAATATCAGAACTTTTTCTCAAAGCTCAGGACAAAGAATTGCAAAAGCAGCTTCATGAAAAAGGGATAGTTGAATTAAATCAGACCAAGGTATCTCCTGTTGACAACAGGCTCGTACTATGGCAGGACGATATTACAAGACTTAATGTGGATGCAATTGTCAACGCTGCCAACAGTCAGATGCTTGGATGTTTTGTGCCGCTACATTCCTGTATAGATAATGCAATACATTCGGCAGCAGGGATTCAGTTACGATTTGAATGTAATGAGATTATGAAAACTCAGGGCTATCATGAGCCTACAGGATCAGCAAAGATAACATCAGGATATAATCTTCCTGCAAAATTTGTTATTCATACAGTTGGCCCGATAATTGGCGGAAAAGCAGTGACACAAAAGGAAGAAAACGAACTCACCGGCAGTTATCGGTCATGTCTCAGGCTGGCAGATGAAAATAGTCTGAAAAGTATAGCATTTTGCTGCATATCAACTGGTGAATACAAGTTCCCTAATCAACTGGCAGCAGAAATTGCAATAAGAACGGTCAGGGAGTATTTGGATCAGTCTGTAGATTCAGCAATCGAAGCAGTGGTTTTTAATGTTTTTAAGGATATTGATTACTCCATTTACAGTAAAATATTAGAGTGCGGTCAGGAATGAGTGAATTATATTCAGATAGAATTAAAAAGGCTAGAACTGCAATTAAAAATGCAGAAAAACTTGTGATCGGAGCTGGAGCAGGTCTTTCGGCGGCGGCTGGCATCGAATACGAAGGAAACAGGTTTACAGAGAACTTCAAACCTTTTATCGAAAAATACGGGATGAAAGATCTTTACACTTCCAGCTTTTATCCTTTCAGAACACAGGAAGAAAAGTGGGCATACTGGGCAAGACACATCAATTTAAACCT
>CAZEKO010000483.1:0-1503 GCA_964512775.1 uncultured Bacteroides sp.
ATAATAATCAATCCCCATTGCTCTAAACCGCTCCCCATGCCGGCTGAGCCTTTCTCTGTAATCATTCCAGTCTCTTTTCAGGATGGGAGTCCATCCTATTTCAGCGATACCGGGAAGTCTTGGGAATACCATATACTCTATCTCGTCCATATTGGTGATGGTTTCTGACCAGAGGGGTGCTTCAACTCCCAGGATATTTTCTTTCGTAATTCCCGGTACAAGTGAAGTGGGATCCCACATATATGCATTGTCAACTTCAATATAAGCTGCCCAGTGAAGACCAAGCTTTGTTGTGGAATCATATTGCATGTCGAGATAAGCTTTCTTTGCAGGAGAGAACAGTACTTTAGCACCTTGCTCCACAGCCATTGTTGCATTTTTGGCCTTATCCCAGTATTGTGCAACAGAGCCTTCATTAAGTTTTGTAGTAGCGATCTCATCCCAACCTATGACTGTCTTTCCATGCGATTTTACAATATTCTGGACTTTTTCAACGAATATAATGTAATCATCATGTTTTGTTGCGTGAGATTCATCTCCACCTATATGAAAATATGGTCCAGGTGTAAGAGCAACCAGTTCTCTTACAACATCATCAATAAATTTATATGTTACCTCTTTCTTTACGCATAAAGTGCTGAATCCTACCTTAGTACCTGTATATAACTCTGTCGCCTTGCCGTCGCAGTTTAGCTCAGCATAAGAGGCAAGTGCCGCATTTGTATGCCCCGGCATATCAATTTCAGGAACTATGATGATGTAATGTTCCTGTGCATATTTTACAATATCAGAATACTGTTCCTGGGTATAATAACCACCGACACCACCTCCTACCTGCGTACTACCACCATGAGTTGCAAGATTTGGCCATGATTTTATCTCGATCCTCCACCCCTGATCGTCAGAAAGATGCAGGTGCAGTGCATTCATTTTATAGTATGAAATTAAATCTATAAAACGCTTTACATCGTTTATATCAAAGAAATGTCTCGATACATCAAGCATCGCTCCACGGTAATCATATTCGGGCCGGTCAGTAATTGTACCTGAAGGAATCAACCATGGACCCTCCTGGAGTGTTGAAAGTTCGATTTTTGCAGGCAGGATCTGACGTATAGTCTGAATACCGCGGAAAATTCCAGCCGGCGTGGTAGCTGAAAGATGCAGATTTTTTTTGGTAATAATAAGCTCATAACTTTCATCGGCAGGATTTGTTCCGTTGCCTGATAAGGTAAAGTAGATATTGCCCGGTCTGGGAGCTTGAGTCGCCTGTTTAACTTCAATCTCAAATCCGGTTGCTGGCTTTAACTTTTCAGCCAGATATTGTCCGATCTGAATTAGTTCTTCAGATTCTCCTATTATATAAATATCTGTACCAGAATTAAGTTTGAAATAATCTCCCGTCGCAGTTATTGAAACCGGTTTGGGAATAATGCTTTCTTTTGACAGGTCTGATGGTGATTCCTTTTTGCAGGAACCCATAGTTAACAGCAATAAAATCGC
>CAZEKO010000484.1:0-1503 GCA_964512775.1 uncultured Bacteroides sp.
AAATATAATCATAAATGTAACAGATTGGGGGTAATTTATAGAATAAGTTGTAACATATTGGGGGCATTTTTTTGTAAAAGTTGTAACAGATTGGGGTGTTTGATTAATCTGCTACCTTAATTATCCGAAGGATCATATTTATTCTTTTTGCTGCTGAACCATTATGAGGATCAGAAATGTGCCTCAAAGTTCTTTTCTCGTGTGGTAATTCGAAAAACAGGCATTTAAGTTTATGAATGGCTGGCTGCAGAGAATCTTCGGTCTTGTATTCATTGAAAATGCCTTCTAATCCATGCTTTGTTTCGCCTCTTGTTTTAGTTTTCCAATAATAAACCTTCTTTAATTTATCAATTAGTGTTAGTTATTTTTACCCTGTACCTTTAAAATAAGCCTTAAAGAACTATTTTTTGAGACATAATTCCATGCCCAGTTAATAAAAATAATCAGTTTATTCTTAACGCTTAAAATGAGCATCAGATGCAGGAACATCCAGACATACCATGCAAAGTAGCCCTTGAACCTGATGAATGGAAGATCTACGATGGCTTTGTTTCTTCCAACAGTAGCCATTGAACCTAAATCTTTGTATTCATATTCTGTCAGTTTCTTACCGTACTGAATGGATCTAAAATTACGTGCAAGATTCTTTCCCTGGTTGATAGCCACATTAGCCACCTGTGGATGTCCTTTTGGATATTTAGGTGTTTCCATATAAGAAATATCACCGATAGCATAAATATTCTTATAATCCTTCACCTGGTTCATCCTGTCAACTTTAAGACGGTTTGAGCTTGTGATTACTTCAGATGATAATCCCTTTATCATGTTTCCTGTTACTCCTGCAGCCCATATTACATTTTTGCTTTTAAGAACTTCACCATTACTTAATGTCAGTTTTTCGCCATCATAATTTTGAACTAATACTCCTGTTCTTAGAATCACTCCAAGCTTTTTTAAATATTTTTCAGATGCTCTTTTTGCCATATCGCTCATTGTACCGAGAGTATAAGGGCTTCCTTCCAGAAGAAAAATTTGCAACCTGGAGAAATCTATTCCCGGGTAATCTTTAGGCAGAATATCTCGTTTAATTTCAGCCAATGCTCCTGATAATTCTACACCTGTAGGTCCACCACCTACAACTACGACATTAAATAGACTCTCATTTTTATTGCTGTCTGAATTAAGTATGTTCTCAAAATTTTCAAGGATGACATTCCGTATTTCTATTGCTTCATAGGTTGTTTTTAAGCTTAAGGCATTTTTCATAATCATCTCGTTACCAAAAAAATTAGTTTTGCATCCGGTAGCAATAACGAGGTAATCAAAACTGAAACTGCCTGCTGTTGTGGTAATTGAATTATTTTCCGGATCAACTGATAATACCTCAGCTAATCTGATAATAATATCTTTTCTATCCTGAAATATTTTTCTCAGTGGGAAAGAAATACTTGAGGGTTCAATCTGGGAAGTGGCAACCTGGTAAAATAGCGGCTGAAACTGGTG
>CAZEKO010000485.1:0-1502 GCA_964512775.1 uncultured Bacteroides sp.
TGAGATAATTTCCTTATATGATGAATATTTCCATTCATCAATTTTATTTACATAATCATGTTTAACAGGATTCTGATGAATGTAAAGGGTAACACTTCTCAGGTATTCCAGTGAATCTATCTCCTTTTTCTTATAATTCTGGCTGAATAAACTCCCCTTTCGCTTATTGAATTTATTAAATGATTTTGCATAAGAATTACTGGAGTTTCCTCAAAATTAAAATATAACTGATCTGAAAACTCGATAAACAGGGGATAAAATCAAAAAACACAAGTGATAGATCAATTTTTTTTGAACAAAATAAAGATTCCTTAAAAAATTGAAGTCCATTTTCGCCAATTTTGAATATCACTAATAAACAAAACGGCAATGGACTCCAATTATGTTCTAATTCAAAGATTCAAGATGCAAGTTAGTAAATTTTCAGGAATCATTTCCAAAGGTTTATCAAAGCCGATGAAAAAACTTATAACACAGATAATATATGGTATTCAGGCCAGTCAGGATGTAAAGCTTTCTAATATAGCCAGGAGCCTAAAGGAAGATATTCCCCTGATTAAAACTGAAGATCGTCTTAGCCGGAACCTTGCATCAGAAGATTTTTCTGATAAAATGAATTATGAAGTAACTCGGTTAGCTTCCAGTCGAATAACTAACGATATGGTTTTGGCCATTGATCCGGGAGATATTCGAAAACCTTATGCTAAAGCAATGGAATATTTGTGTAAAATATACGATGCTGATAAACATGAAGAAGGAAATGGCTACCATCTATGTAAAGTTGTTGCTGCATCACTTGATCATATAACCGTTATACCAATGTATTGTGAGGCATGGTCGACTGAAGCCGAAGATTCCCCCGGGGTTACGGATCAGATCATAAAAGCCATTGATGCTGTTTCTGAACATATTGGTAATCGTGGTACCTGGGCCATTGACCGGCAAGGGGATAATAATACCCTGATTGAAAAGTTCATCGATGATAAAAAACAATTTGTTAGCAGATTAAAGCTCAGCCGTTTATTATTTCATAACGACAGAGCCCGGAAAACCATAGAATATGGTAACATTGATTGTACTTTCCAGGCAACGATTGTAAAGTATGAGGAAGATAGTAGACCTGTTACTATTAAGCTTAAGTATGCGGCAATCAATGTGTGTTTACCCGCTATAACTGGGGATTTAAAAATGGTTGTTGTTAAAGGCTTTGGTAATATTCCAATGTTTCTTTTAACAAACCTTCCGATAAATATTTACGATAAAAACCAGGTATGGCAAGTGGTGGAAATATATTTGGCCCGTTGGAAGTGCGATGAAAGCTATCGTTATATAAAACAGTCATATAATCTTGAAGACATAAGGGTCAGAGGATATAATGCAATACGAAATATGGTTTCATTAGTACTTGCGGTGGCCTATTTTGCCACAGTATATCTTGGTAAAAGCATAAAACTAATGATCTCCGTTCAGAAGATTCTGTTGCTATCGAAAAGGTTTTTCGG
>CAZEKO010000486.1:0-1502 GCA_964512775.1 uncultured Bacteroides sp.
TATAAATGATAATATTGCCGAGGGTGTAGTATTTTTTATTTGTATTCCGGGAATTTTAATCGGCATAATAGGTGCAATAATTTGTGCTGTTAGAAAGAAATGATGTTGTATTTTATCCACAGCTTCCTAAATAGTCAGATGCGGGATTATCGTTAGAACTATTTTGACACCATGTTTCTATAAATAATCTCCTTTCCAAATGTCAGACAGTCTTCTCTTTTCAGGTTATCGTATTCAGGCATGTTAAATCCCTGCAACATTTTTCGGGAGTCTTCATCCATTAATCCGTATGTTATTCTTCCAAGAAATACTTTTTTCGGTAACTCATTGCTGACATCACATAGTATAGCAAGATGATTATCAATTAATCCTGTGACTTGTTCGGGACCGGGAGGTTGCATCCTGTTGCCGCATACAACGAACAAACCACGTATTTTATCCCTTAACCTATCCCTGTTCTTCTCAAGATATTCCTGAAGCAGATCGGAAACTTTACCTGCCCTGATGGAACCACCTACTACGATATGATCATATCCTGAAAGGTCCGGATCTTCCCTGACATCAAAAACATTAGCTATTCCATCCATTCCTTCGGATATCCAGACAGCGGCATCACGCGAACTGCCGCACCAGGTTCCGTAAAGTACTGCCCATTTCTTATCCGATTTGTTCGGATAATACTCCAGGGCACCTGATTTGTTTGAAATAGTCATAGCACCAACACTTAATAGTCCTAATTTTAAAAATTCTCTTTTTTTCATTTAACCTCCCTTTAAAACAACCCTATTTACCGGTTATAAAAACTAAGATAATGTTTTTATTTAAATGAGGAATATTTTGACGGAGGATCTATAGGGGAGGGTGTCGTTTTCATAGAGTTTCCCTGAAATAAATATAAAGATGAATTTTTACTATTTTTGCATAAATTACTTGCTATGAAAAAGATATCCAACAGGATAACAACAAACGATAAAATCTGCAATGGTAAACCCATCATTCGCGGGAAAAGGATAACTGTTCAAACAATACTTGAATATCTGAGCGCCGGAGATAATCCGGAAGATATTAAAGCTTGTCTCAAATTTGCTGCAAATCTGATGGGGAATAGTTATTCTATTTCTGCAATCTCATGAAACCAACATATATTGTTGATGCAAACCTTCCTTATTACTTTGAATTATGGAATAATCCCAGGTTCGTTCATGTAAATGACTTAAATGATGAATGGACTGAATATCTATCACGATAGAATTGAGGGGATAAAATAAATCCACTGCATTCATCTTCCTTAATTATATTCATTTTAGCTCATTTAAAATTTAATAGCTACAATTGGATTATAAGCAAGTTATTTTTGAATGTCGTCACTTTATTACTACTTTGCGAACTTTTTCGGATTTTGCTGAACGGCAATTTCACCTGAGAAATTAATTCAATTATCATAAACTTAACTTGTAAAAAAGAAAGGGAGTATTTATGAAATGTTTCAGTTTAAAAGTTTT